>JAGHBX010000470.1 GCA_021160785.1 Planctomycetota bacterium
CGATACGGCCGGTCCATATTAAGCGGTCTGCCGTCGATCTTTGTCAAGACGGTAATCGGCACGGTCGTGATGGCGGTGGTGGCAGGTGGGGCTTTGATGATTATGCAAAAGATGCCGTTTGGGCCCGGCTATGACATTGTAAGATTGGCGATAGTCGTACCATTATCGGCCCTTGTGTACGTGTTGGCGGCAAAATTATTGCGAAACGAGATGTTTTCGCTGATACTGCCGGCCCGAAAGTCGTAAACTTTGGGCGTTTATCAGGCGTATAAGGGGGTAGAAGAGACAGTGACAGGACATGCAGGGAATATTGACTGTTTTTATGTGTGTTTAACCCGTGCTGTTGGTGCCGATATAATCCAACAGTGTTGAAGCGCGATGAGTCAATTTATTTAACGGAGGTGTATCGTGAAAGTGGTCGATTTTTTGGATGAAAAATCCGCCAAATACGAGGTCGCTGAACACCGCCCGACATTCACAGCCCAGCAGATGGCCGCCGAAGAGCACGTGCCCGGAATGTACGTTGCAAAACCCGTTGTGGTCCGTTCCGGCGAGAAGTACTATATGTGCGTACTGCCGGCCTGCTGCAAGATTGACCTTGATGCGTTGAAGGGCCAGCTTGGAGTCGAGCACGTGGAATTGGCCGACGAGAACGAAATGACCAAACTGTTTGCAGATTGCGCCTTGGGCGCCGAGCCGCCTTTTGGCGGGCTTTACGGTCTGGAAACGGTCATGGACAAGACGCTCGATGCGGACGAGTACATTGTGTTCCAGGCGGGTACTCACGAAGAGGCCGTGAAGATGGATATGGCCGAGTATCGCAGAGTTGCCGATTGCAAAGTGCTCAGCTTCAGCTATCATTGCAACTAAGACGATCTGCGGCGACGCCGCGTCCGGCGACGAATGGTTTTTTGGAGAGCCTTGATGGTAAGTGGGAAGAGTCTGTTTGTTCTATCGGTTGGTGTGTCGATATTCTTTGCTCCTGCGCTGTTTGCTCAACCCGGTGCAGAGGGTGATCGTATATATTCGCCTCTTGCGGCTGAGACCTTTCAACGGATCGCCCGTGAAGTGGCTACCGATGCGATCGGCGACAAGGATCCGGCGGCTGAAGCGATGGCTTTTCTCATCGCCGCTGTGGACCTTGACCCCAGGGCGACATACCTCTATGAAGATATGCTGCTGCTTGGTTCGCAGTCGGCAGAGGCAGAGGATCTTGGCTTGTTCTACGACGTATTTCGCAAGTACATCGCCAAGACATCGAATTTTGAGGTCCTGCGGCAAGCAGTTCGGTATATGCTGTCAACGACCGACTCGCGAGAGGAGCGGGAAGGTATGTTGCGGACGCTTATTGCTGTTGCGGGTGTCAAGAATCCGGCCCTGACCTCGGAATTGGCGACCGAATACGGGCAATTGGCGGCGGAAAAGGCTGACTTTGAAAACGCCCGTAAGGCTTTTGGGCAGGCCTACAACTACAATGGGTACAACCAGATTGCATTTGCGCAGTTCGACGAACTTCTTCGCAAAGACGACCAGACGCTGTCGCCGGCGATCTATGCGAGCAATCTTCGCCGGGTGATTAATATCAATCCTTTGAGCATGGAGGCCGCTCTTGGCTTTGCCCGGTATTGCGAGAAGGTCGGTGTTTACGATGTTGCCGCCGGAGCGTATGAATATGCCGCCGATCTCTTCGGGCATGTTGCGCCGGACAAGGATCCGCCTGCTTCGATATATCTGTCGTGGTCGCTTATGAGCTACAACACACCGCGGTTGCGTGCAAAATGCCTTGACGCCGCCGCCCGCATCCGACAGAGCGGACGATTCAACATACGTATGGAAGCCCTTGCCGGAAGCGCCGCCCGCGAAATGGGAAATATCGAACTGAGCAAGGATATCTTCGACAAGGCCGGTCGCCGGGCCGAACAGATGTTAGGCGCCAAGGCTGTGTCGCCTCAGGCCACGGCCCTTGAATTGGGCTGGTTCTATTCTTTCGCCAACCCCAACAAGGAACAGGCGCTTGCCTGGGCCAACCGAGCCTTCAGCGCCGACCCCAATGCACCGAGCGCAAAGGCGATCTTCGCCCACGTCCTTGCCGTGCAGGGGCAATATGATCTGGCCGCGGGGTTTATCGCCGGCATCGAAAACGATCAGATAGCACAACTGACAAAGGCAATGATCCAGTTGTCCGAAAAGAAGACAAGCGAGGCGATCGAAACACTCAAGGCGGCCGTTGCAATGGACCCCGCCTCGCTTGCCGCACAGAAGGCAAAGGCTCTGCTTTCCGAGAATGGTTCGGACTACATTCTTCCGACGTCGCCTGAGATTGTCAGGGCGCAGCTTAAAAAACAGTTCGGCGAGAAGGTCATCTCGCGGTTCAGGACCGCCAGGGACATTTTTTCGGTTAAGCTGAATCTTGGAGGCTCGGATTATTCCTACGGCAACGAGATTGACGCCGATCTGATTATCACAAACAAGTCGCCCAACCCGATCATCGTTTCCGATTCGGGCATATTCAAGGGCAATATCAGGGTGGACGCCGTTGTCAGCGGCGATATCATCCAGGAGATTCGACAACTCATTTCAAAGAAGGCTGTTCCGAGCCTCCCTATCGAGCCGGGTCATTACGCGTCAATTCCGCTGAACCTGATGACAGGAAAGCTGAGACGACTGCTTCTGACATTTCCGCAGGCGTCGGTGGAGGTAGAGTTCACTGTTTATCTTGATCCGGTTCTCGATGCGACGGGTGAGCCGACCAATTCCCTCAAGGACATTGAACCGATACGGAATGTCGTTAAGCGTGAAGGCGTCAATCTGACGCGACAGTATTTCATGCAGCGATTGGACACCCTGAACCACGGTCAGGAAGGTCAGAAGAATCGTGCGGTGCAGCTTTTTGCCGGGCTGCTCGTCGAACGTGATTTCATGTTGCGGTCGGGCTCTTTGTACCGGTATATTCGTGTCCAACGTCCGATACTGGTCGACGCCGTTAAACGCGGCCTGACCGACGCCAACTGGAAGGTGAAGGTTCAGGCGATGGAGGCGATTGGGCTGCTTTCGGGCTCTTTGGATTATGAACTCACAAGGGCGGTTTCGAGTAACCTAAGTGATGACCATTGGCCCGTTCGCATGATGGCGCTGTATACTCTGAGTAAATCGCCCGGCGAAGCGTTTGAGCAGGTGCTCGACTGGTCGGCTAAATACGACTCACAAGAGCATGTTCGCCGTCTGGCGATCGCTTTAGGGGGCCAGGGAACGTCTCCGCCCACTGAGGACCCCGGCACCAAGGGGCCAAACGCAGCGGTGAGCGGGGCTGATGCAGGCAATGATGCGACAAAATGATTTTTCCAGGAAAAAGTCTTGTAATCGCTGCCGGAAATCTGTAACATCCCAGGTTTTACGTTAGAACCATTGTTGTTTTGAAAGGGGTAAGTAATGCCGGCAAAAGTTGATGGTGAAAAGTGCACAGGATGCGAGGCATGCGTTGAGTCGTGTCCGAGCGAGGCAATCGCAATGGCCGCGGACAAGGCAGTCGTCGATGCGGACAAATGTGTCGATTGCGGCGTATGCGTCGATGAATGTCCCGTCGAAGCTATTAGCATGGAGTAATCCATGACAGTGGCCCCATCGTCTAGGTAGGCCTAGGACACCGGGTTTTCAACCCGGCAACAGGGGTTCGAATCCCCTTGGGGCTAATAAGTCCTTGTGAAGCAGGGAGTTATGGAAGTCTTTCAAGGGCTTTTTGTTTGCGCTTATGGTGGAATGCGTGATTGACGTCAGAATGTGATTCGGAAGTCGGTGTATCGGGGGTCCGGGGGTAGTTGGACGGCCTTGGTTTCGCGGATGTAGTTGGCGAAGCTTTCTTTTATGTCGGTTAGGCAGTTGGCGATGTCTTCGGGGTGGCCCTGGATGAGCAGTTCCACTGAGTTATCGGGCAGGTTCCTTACAAAGCCGGTCAGTTCGTACCGCATTGCGATCCGATGACAGGTGTATCGAAAGCCAACGCCCTGGACTCGACCCGAGAAAATCACATGTTTTGCAGTATCGGCCATATCTTATTCGATAGAATACGTTATAATCAGCGCCGGGTACAACAATTTTGTTATTAATCCACAAGAGATGACGGAAAAACTATCAAAAAAGATGCTCTATCGCCGGGAGCAGGAGCAGATGTTTCAGATTACGACGCTTGTCGCCGGTAATTTCGAGTTGCCGGAGGTGCTTGGGCGTCTTGCCGAGGCTGCGGTAATCATCACGAATACGACGGCCTGTTCGATCCGGCTGCTGGATGACGAGGCGGGCGAGTTGAAGATGAGCAGTACTTTCGGGCTCAGCGAGGAGTACCGCAACAAGGGCGTTGTGTCCAGGGAGGATCCGGTCATTAAGGCCGCCTTCGAGGGCGAGGCGGTCATTTTGGATGATATGCGCGTCGATTCGCGCGTCAAATACCCCGAAGCCGCTGCAAAGGAAGGGCTGGTCAGCCAACTTACCGTGGCGATGAAGTTCAGGGACAAGCCCATTGGTGTCCTGCGGATCTACAGTCCCGAGCCTGGGCGATTTGACGAGGCCGCCCATGCCATAGCACGGATCGTCGCAAGCCAGTGTGCCGTCGCGATAACCAATGCCAGACTCTACAAACAGGCGATCGAGGGCGCCCACATTGCTGAGCAGATGCGTCTGGCGGCGGTTATCCAGAGAAGAATGGTCCCTCACCAGGCGCCGTGCTGTTCTGGTCTGGACATTGCCGCGATCTATCAGCCGTGTTTTGAGATCGGCGGCGATCTCTACGACTTTGTCCGGCTTGACGAGCACACAGTCGCCATCGCCATCGCAGACGTTATTGGCAAGGGAATTCCCGCCGCCATTATGATGAGCATGTTTCGCGGCGCTATCCGCGCTTATGCCGATGGCGGCTACGGGCGACACACTTTGGCGGAAATCTGCGGCAAACTCAACCGGCTTACGTGCAGGGAATGCCGGGACGGCGAGTTTATCACGCAGTTTATCGCTGCGGTGAATACAAAGGAAATGACGATTACCTACTGCAACTGCGGGCACGAGCCGGGACTCCTTATAAGGGACGGCCAGGTAATCGAATTAGACAAGGGAGGCCTGGTCTTAGGCGTTATGGAAGATGCCGAGTATACATGCGAAACGCTGAGTATCGCCGAAAACGATTGCCTGCTGCTGTACACCGACGGCCTGATCGACGCGATGAACTTCGACGGAGAGCTTTGGGGAAAAGACAAGATGCTGACGGCGGCAAAGGAATGCCTGAAATGCTCGGCGGACCAGATGGTCAGGCGGATTCTCGCCTACAGGAGAAGATTTGTCGGCCTTACGAAGCAAATCGACGATACCAGCATAGTCGCAGTGAAAATCGACAAAAACGCCAACCCGCCGGACTGCAAGTGCGAAAAAAAGGATTGTCTGCAAGCAGATTGCGACAAGCCAACAGAGTGATTTGAAAGTAAGCCTGTGTGGCCAATGGCTGAAATGATCGTTACAATTGACGGACCCGCCGGTGTGGGCAAGAGCACTGTTTCCAGGATGCTGGCAAAGATCCTTGATGCCGCGTTTCTGGATACGGGGGCGATGTATCGGGCTCTTACCTTAGCGGCGTTGAGGAAGAACGTCGATTTGACGGATACGCAAAAGGTTCTGGAAGTGTTGGAGGGTTGCGAATTTGAGTTCACAGTCGCCGATGACGAAATGAGAGTCGCTGTTGACGGTCGGGACGTAACGGCGGCCATTCGCGTGCCTGAGGTGACGGCGGCGGTGAGGCATGTTGCCGCGGCGGGCCTGCTTCGCGACCGGCTTGTCGAGATGCAGAGGCGATTTGCAGCCGGGCACGACAGGATCGTTACCGAGGGCAGGGATCAGGGTACGGTTGCGTTTCCGGATGCCGCGTTCAAGTTTTTCTTAGCCGCCGACGTCGATGAAAGGGCGCAGCGAAGGCAGATCCAGCTCGAACAGGACGGTATGCAGGCCGACATCAGGCAACTGAAAGCCGATATCATCAAACGCGATGCATCGGATGAGAATCGTTTAGCCGGTCCGCTGGCGCCCGCCGAAGACGCCGTTATTATTGACACAACGCACCTTGACGTGGCGGGTGTCGTGCAGGAAATGGTTGACATTATAAAGAGAAAGACAAATGGCGCCGACTCCGGGTAAGGAAAGACTCATCAAGAGGATATGGCACTCGATTGCGCGGCTATTGTGCTCGGGGATAATGTGCACGTTGTATCGCGTACGCGCCTACGGTATGAAACATGTGCCGCGAAAAGGGCCCGTCATCATCCTGTGCAGCCATCAGTGCTATCTCGATCCGATCTTTGTGCAGTCGTGGGTGCCCCGCAATTTCCATTTCATCGCGCGTCAAACCTTGTGGAAGTCGAAATTCTTAGCGGCCTTGCTTAACACATTGTACGTGGTTCCGATCAAGCAGGGACAGGGCGATATCGCGGCGATGAGGACGATCATCGCCAAGCTCAAAGCCGGTAATGCCGTATGCCTTTTTCCGGAAGGCGAAAGGACGTTCGACGGGATGATATCTGATGTGAAACCCGGATTCGGTCTGATCAGTCGAAGAAGCGGTGCCGGCGTCGTGCCGGTCGTCCTGGAAGGCGCATTTGAGTGCTGGCCCAGAATGAAGAAGTTCCCGAAACTCGGTAAAGTAACCGTCAGCTTCGGTGAAATGATTACAACCGAAGAAATCAAACGGTTAGGCGACCGCGAATTTGCAAAGTTCCTTACCCACAGGCTGCGACAGATGCACAACGAACTGAGACTCAAGATTGGCAGGGAACCTTTCAATTATCCTGGAGAGGAATCCTGAAAGAAGGTTATCGATGGAAGTCATCCTTGCCGAAAAATGCGGTTTCTGCCTGGGAGTCAAGAATGCCATTATGTTGGCCAAGCAGACTCTCGCTCAGAAGCCCAACGTCTACAGCCTCGGCTCTATCATACACAATCAGCAGGTCGTCGAGGAACTCGCTCGCGCCGGGCTGAAAACCGTCGATTCTGTCGATGACATTGCCTCCGGTACGGTCCTGATTCGTTCGCACGGGGCAACTCGACAACAACTCAAGAGAATAAAGGAGAAAAGGCTCGATCTTATCGACGCAACCTGCGTACTCGTCAAGAGACTCCAGAAGATAAGCCACATGCTCAACGAAGACGGTTACAAGGTTGTCATAATTGGCGACGAAACCCATCCGGAGGTTCAGGCTATTGTCGGATATGCCGACAATGTTGCGGTTATCGGTACCGAGGCTGATTTACATAAACTCACCGGCCACGGGAAGTTGGGAGTGATTTGCCAGACCACCCAGAGCCCCGATCACTTTGGGCGCATGGTGGGGGAAATCATAAAGAAGGGCTTTACTGAACTCAAAATCATCAATACGCTCTGCAGGGAGGCCATAAAAAGGCAGCAATCCGCGATCAAGCTGTGCAAACAGGTCGATATCATGTTCGTATTGGGCGGTCTCAACAGCGCAAATACAAAAAAGCTTGCCGAATTGTGCAAAAAGTATAATAATATGACGTTTCATTTGCAAAACTGGGATGAACTTGATAAAAGTATCCTTTGCGGGAAGGAAACCGCAGGTGTCACCGCCGGGGCCTCGACGCCTCACCGGGTGATAGATGAGTTTGTCGAGAAACTCGCTGCTTATGACACCGACTAACGATTCAGCGATGTCGAAACTGCATTGACTGCGTGAGTCAATGCGTTTTTTTGTTATTAACTTTGTAGAGCCGTTTTTTATGGCTTGTCGGCGTAAATGTGGGGCGCCGACGAGTCGGCCAACAGACTCCGCAGTAAAAGGTGTAATTTTATGGTAAGCAGAAACATTATCAGGCAATTAGGTCTCAGCGAAGAACAAGTCAATCTGGAAGTCAGCAAGCTCTTTGACGAAGAGCTTCAGCAAGTACTCAACGAAGCACTCGACAAAAAAGTCGACGCCCTGGCGCCGGGGACCATCATCACGGGCAAAATCGTAACACAATTAGGCAATGACGTCATTGTCGAACTCGGTCTCAAGAGCGAAGGAATTGTCTCCGCCTCTGAGTTCGACGACCCCGAAGAGATCGTCGAAGGAAAAGAAATCGAAGTATTGTTGGAGGAAGTTGACGCAGAGGGCGGCATTCTTCTCAGCAAGAGGAAAGCCGACCGAATCAGAGGCTGGGAACGCATAATTGAAACGAACAGCGAAGGCGATGTGGTTACGGGCAAGGTCACCCGCAGAATCAAGGGCGGGCTGCTTGTGGACATCGGCGTGCCGGTTTTTCTGCCCGCCTCTCAGGTCGATATCCGCAAACCCGGCGATATCAGCCGGTTCATCGGGCGGGACATCGAATGCAAAATACTCAAGATCGACACCGAGAACCACAATATCGTTGTATCGAGGCGGAAACTCATCGAAGAAGAGCGTCTCAGCAGCAAGATAAAAATACTCGAAGAAATTGAGGTCGGGCAGTTACGCAAGGGCATCGTCAAGAACATCGCAGATTTCGGCGTATTCGTCGATCTCGGAGGCCTCGACGGTCTCCTGCACATCAGCGACCTGAGCTGGGGAAGAATCAATCATCCCTCCGAGGTCGTGGAACTCGATCAGGAACTGGAATGCATGGTCATCGGTGTCGACAAGGCAAACGAAAAGATCTCGCTCGGACTCAAACAAAAGGCCCAAAGCCCATGGGAAACCGTGGAGGAGCGTTATCCTGTCGAATCGAGGATCAAGGGAACCGTCGTCAATATCATGAATTACGGCGCGTTCGTAAGACTGGAAGAGGGTATCGAAGGGCTTGTCCATATAAGCGAAATGAGTTGGACCAAGCGCATCGCACACCCCGCCGACGTGCTCAACCTGAACGATGAAATCGAAGTTGTCGTTTTGGATATCAACAAGGGCAAACAGGAGGTCTCCCTCGGTATTAAGCAGCTTGAGACCAATCCATGGACGGTTGCGGCCCAGAAGTATCCCCCCGGAACTATCGTTAATGCGAAGGTGACCAGCCTGACCAATTACGGTGCTTTTGTTGAGATCGAGCCGGGCATTGACGGGCTGATTCATATTTCGGATCTGAGCTGGACGAAGAAGTTTAACCATCCATCAGAGGTGATGGACAAGGGACGTGAAATCCAGTGTCTTGTGTTGGATGTCAACGAGGAGAAGCACCGCGTTTCGCTCGGCGTCAAACAGTTGACAGAGGATCCCTGGCTCAGGGCGATTCCCGAGAAGTATATTCCGGGACAAGTCGTCAAGGGCGCGGTCACCAAGCTGACGAATTTCGGCGTTTTTGTCGAGCTGGAACCGGACCTCGAAGGACTGCTGCACATCTCCGAACTTGCCGACCATAAGATCAATTCGCCCCAGGAAGTTGTCAACATGGGCCAGGAACTCGAGGTCAAGATCCTTCGTGTCGACATCGACTCGCGAAAGATCGGGCTCAGCCTGCGAAGGGTCCAGTGGGCCGCAGAGGAACAGCAGAAAAAGGCCCAGGGACATGGCGAAGAGCCCAACGCAAAAGTACAACCCAGACGCGGCGGACTGGACGGCTCGCTCATGCCTGAGCTGGCTATCGTAACGACCAGTCCGATAAAGCAGCCGGAACCCGCCGCAGAGCCGGAGGCAAAGCCCGAAGAAGCCAAAGAGGAAACACCACCCGAATCGGAACAGGCACCGCCCGAAAAAGCTGAAGAGCAGGCACAGCCCGAACCGGAACAGGCCGAAGCGGAAGCCGAACAGCAGGCAGAACAGGAGCCTCCCCAGGTAACGGCGGAGGAGTCCAGGGAGACAACGGATGGTGAAAACCCTGCCTCGGAGAATAAGCAGGAGGGTTCGCAATAGGCCAGGCATTGAGTGATGGGCCCTGAGCCATATACTCTAAACCTGAGCCTTGAATTTGCCGATAAACTATGGAACGTACCATCGAAAGTACGGGCGGCACGTCCCATAAAAAGGGCCTTTGCGCCTGTGTGGTAAATTGGCTCACCTGGTCCTGCAAACGGCAAGATCGCCTGGGAGATGTGGCAATGGCATTTGACGCGACAATAAGAGAATATCTCAAGGAAATCGACGAGTCCGCACTGCTCAGTTGGGAAGAGGAAAAGGAACTGGCCTATCGAGTCATTGAAGACAACGACCCCGAAGCCAGGCATCGCCTCGTCAGCAGCAATCTCAGGCTTGTTGTCAACATTGCAAAGAGATTCTCCGGCAGAACTATGACCCTTGGCGACCTCATCGAAGAGGGCAATCTCGGTCTTATCCGGGCCGTCGACACGTTTGACCCGGAACACGGCGTGCGATTCAGCACATATTCTTCATGGTGGATCAAGCAGGCGATCAAGAGGGCTATCCTGGCAAATGCCCAGCCAATTCATATACCAACGTATATGGTGGAGTTGATCAACCACTGGCGATATACAGCCTCTGTGCTCGAACCACAGTTGGGCAGGTCTCCGACCGTGGAGGAAATGGCCGAAACCATGAAACTGCCCCTCCGCAAGGCCAAGGCCATTGAACAGATTGTCTCCGTGGTAAACGCCGGTTTCCATGGAGACGGGACCGACGAGAATCCCGGTCTGGATGAAACGATTCGGGATAACAAAGTCACTTTGCCGGAGGACGAACTCGGTACCGACGAAGAACTCGAAAAAGCCGTTCGATTGCTCGAGAAAATCGATGCCAGGGAAGCCGAAGTTTTGAAACTGCGGTTCGGACTCAACGGACAACAGGCGATGACACTCAAGCAAATCGGCAAGAAGATGAACCTGACCAGAGAAAGAGTTCGACAGATACAGCGCGACTCGCTTGAACGACTCAACGAACTGATGACCTCGTAGCGGCATGTATACAACGTGGAGGTTACCTGAATGTCAACGGAGAGCATGAATCTCAAAGCATACATTCGCGATATACCCGATTTCCCCAAAGCCGGCATATTGTTTCGCGACATCACGCCTTTACTCGCGGACAAGACCGCCCTGGCCGAGGCGGTCAGCGCCTTAGCCGAGCCATTCAAGGATGCCGGTGTCGATTATGTTGCGGCAGTGGAAGCCAGGGGTTTCATTTTCGGATCGGCGGTGGCGAAGGAACTCAACGCCGGTTTCATACCGCTGAGAAAGACGGGCAAGCTTCCATACACTACCGAATCGGTAACGTATCAATTGGAGTACGGCACAGATACCATTGAAGTTCACAGCGACGCTATGAAAAGCGGCGACAGGGTATTGATGATCGATGATCTGCTGGCTACAGGCGGCACGATGAGCGCCGCCTGCCAACTCGTCGAAAAGCTCGGCGCAGAGATTGCGGGTCTGAGCTTTCTAATCGAGTTGACCGACCTTGCGGGCAGACGGAAACTTCCTGGCTATCCGATTCATATCGTCATGCCTTTTTGATCCAACCAGCGACAGGGCTAAAGAAACCATGAGCAAACTCAACGTAAATATCCCGCCCGCAGGGGCCGGCAGTTATGCTATTGAAATCGGAAGCGGCCTCTTAGGCTCGGTGCTGGCGCAACTGGAAGAGGATTATTCCGGGCTGAGCAAATTCGTCATCACCGATTCCAACGTTGTCGCCGCCGGCCATCTGACAACTCTGCTTGGAAAGGCTCAGGTTCCCACTTACATTATCGATCCGCCCGGCGAGGGGTCCAAGCATATAGATACCGTCGTGTCGATCGTCGAGGCGATGGAGAAGGCTTTCCTCGGAAGGGACACGCTGATCATCGCATTGGGCGGAGGCACGGTGGGCGATATCGCCGGCTTTGCCGCCGCCATCTTCAAACGCGGCGTCAAGGTCGCCCAGATCCCAACCACAACCGTAGCACAAGCCGACTCGAGCGTCGGCGGAAAAACCGGTGTCGACTCGACCATCAGCAAGAACGCCTACGGCGCATTCTGGCAGCCGCAAGTCGTTTACATCGATGTCGAAACCCTCAAAACACTCGACGACCGGCAGTACCGTGCCGGCCTTGTCGAATCCGTCAAACACGCCCTGATAGCCGATGATGAGTATTTCGACTATCTCAAAGAGAATATGCCCGCCATACTCGACCGTGATTGCGGCGTTCTCGAACAGGTCGCTTACACAAACTGCCGCATCAAGGCCGCGGTCGTCGCAGAAGACCCGACCGAGCAGAATAAGCGTCGAATCCTCAACTTCGGTCATACCATCGGCCATGCCGTCGAATCGGCAAGCAA
Organism: Planctomycetota bacterium; assembly: GCA_021160785.1. Lineage (GTDB taxonomy): Bacteria > Planctomycetota > Phycisphaerae > Sedimentisphaerales > Anaerohalosphaeraceae > B28-G16. The sequence goes on from JAGHBX010000470.1 coordinate 12,212, forward strand.
CTTTGACCTTCTCCACGGAGAGGCGGTCGCAATTGGAATAATCGGCGCAGAACTTATCGCCCGCCGGATGAGTCTTGCGGCTCCTGACAGGCTAAAACGGATACAAGAGGTGCTTTCGATGCTGTCTGTGCCCCTGAAAATACCTAAGGGCTTGCAAAAGGAAGATTTATTTGATATTATCAAGAGGGACAAGAAGGCAGTAAATCAATGGCCTAAGTTCGTGCTGCTGGATGAAATCGGCCAAGCGTATTTCAAGGACGACCAGTGGGCGCATGATGTCTCCCAACAGATTGTTGACGAAGTCCTGGGCCGGCTTTATCCGTAAAGGCCAGCCTTGTTAATTTCCCAGTCGGGATACCGAGAGGAACAAGAATGTACAGAGAGACAATTAAGGTTCTGGATTGCACCATCAGGGACGGAGGCCTGATAAATAATCATCACTTCACCGACGAGTTTGTGCGCGCCGTGTACAAGGCCCTGTCGCTGGCGGGGATCGACTACATGGAAATGGGCTACCGCTCCAGCAGGCAGGTTGCTCCGCCGGCGGACTACGGTGCCTGGAAATACTGCGACGACGAGAAGATCCGCGAGATAATCGACGGCATCGAGTCCGACGTCAAGCTCAGCATAATGGTCGACGCCCATCGTGTCATCGAGCAGGAATTTGCGCCCGTCGACCAGAGCCCCATCGACATGATCCGCGTGGCAACCTACGTCAAAGATATCGACAAGGCCATCTCGCTGGTCGACAAGTGTCATGACCTCGGTTACGAAACCACGGTTAACGTCATGGCCATTTCCGCCGAGAACGAACACGACCTTATCGAAGCCCTCGATCAGCTCGCCAAGACACCCACCGGAACCGTCTATGTCGTCGACAGCTACGGCTACTTCTTCTCCGAGCAGATTGAATATATCGTCAAGCTCTACCAGGACCATCTGCCCGGCAAGCGTATCGGAATGCATTGCCACAACAACCAGCAGTTGGCGTTCGCCAATACCATCGAGGGCATCCGGCACGACTCCAATCTCGTCGACGGTTCGCTTTACGGCATCGGCCGGGGAGCGGGAAACTGTTGTCTGGAACTGCTCATAGGTTTCCTCAAGAATCCCAAGTTTTGCATCGAGCCGATTCTCAAGGTCATACAGGACTACATGATACCGATGAGCAAGGATCTCGAATGGGGCTATATGATACCTTACGCAGTTACGGGTTTCATGAATCAGCATCCAAGATCGGCAATCGCGATGCGCAAGACCGACGGAAAAGACAAGTACCTCGAATTCTACAGCCAGATACTCGACCTCCTCGACTGACAGGCAGCCGCAGGAGATGGGATTGGACGCCACTTCAAAATCTTGCAGTGGTTATTCAACAAGCGGACTGAGCCACCGCTCGGCGACAACAACTGCATCGGCCAGATCGACGTTGGTATTTTGATTAATGTCGCAATCGCTGCACCAGTCAGGCGCGCTGCATGTCATATTCCAGAACTTCGCCATGATTGCGACATCGGCCATGTTGACAACACCGTCGGGCTGGAGGTCGCCGTCGATGCCGACAAATTCGTCGGCGCCCATGTCCGCCCGGCCGTAACGAAGGCGTCGATTGCCATCAATATCATACTGGCCCGTGTAGTCGGCGTTCGGACTGCCTCGATTAATGCAGGGCGAACTGATTTTCAGGTGATAATCCGCTTCGTTGGTGTTAACAAAATTGGGATCGGATCCAATGTTGCCCGTTCCGCCGACGCTGCTGTCCAGATTGCGAACACAGCTATAATCGACAGCGGCATTTTGCGGGGCCGAGTAAATCTGCGCCCGCAGAGAAGAACTTCCGTTACCGGTATTGCCCCAGAGAATACTGTTTAGAGCACTCACCGTCGAATAGCTGCCGAATACTCCTCCTCCGTTCGGCGAAAAAAGTGAAGCATTGTTCGCGATCGTGCAGTTGGCTATATCGACAACGGAGTCCTCGCCGGAAATTGCACCGCCTGCGCCTTGCTCTGAAATATTGCCGACAAAAATACTGTTGGCGGCTCTGGCATTATCCACGGAACTAAACACTGCGCCTCCGCCATCTTCGTAGGCTTCGTTGTCAAAAAAATTGCTCCTCGAAAGGTCCACTGTTCCACAATATTCCGCAAACATCGCTCCGCCGAGATTTAACACGCTGTTTTGCGAGAAGGTGCAGTCGACTATCCCGACGGTTGCGAGTTTGGATGCGAACAATGCGCCGCCCTTGCGAGAGATGTTGTTTTCAAAGACACAGTCATCAAGGGTCAGCGATATCGAATCGCCCCGGCTGTCGGCAATCGCATAGACAGCCCCGCCGTATTCATTGGCGTAGTTGTCCTGGAAAACACAGTTTCTCACAGTGACATCGACATTGTGGATGTATACGCCGCCGCCCCGTCCGTCGGTAGCGGAAAGGCCCGCGTTTCCGTCGCTGACTACAAAGCCGTCAAGTACCGCTCCGTCTGCGCCGGTTACAACATGAAAGGCTTGCCCCCCGCTGAGTTGGCCGGACAGAACCGTCGTGTGTGTCGATGGGTCTCGTTGACTCCAGTCGCCGCCTCCGTTTGGAAAACCCCCGTACAGCCCGGCGCCGGTGACAAGCTGAAATGTCGCGTAGCTGTCCTCCGGCGTGTTAAGGCTGCCCTCGTCCGGCCTGTATGTGCTATGGGCGACATAGATATCGTTGTTCGCCGAAGCCTCGGCGATCGCGTCCTGGAGGCAGGTGAAAGCGTTGGGCCAGTTCGATCCATCATTGTTCCCCGGCGCATTGGGGTCAACATAAAGAATTCCGGCACGGTCGGCGACAAAGTTGGCCTCTGTATTCAGCAGGACATCCGTCAAGCCCCTTGAAGCCGGACTGAACGTGTACGTGTCCTTGGCAGGCTGGATACTGCCCGACCAGCCGCTGGCGACGTAATGTCCATAGTAACCATTGGGGTCCGTGATCAGGGAAACCGTCTCGCCATCAAGCTCGTCAAAATCGACGGTAACGCCTGCAACGGGCTTTCCACTGGGAAAAAGAACCCGCCCGCTGATCTTGCACTGTACTAATTGTGCCGTATAGTCGTCGGCAAGGAAGTTCTGCGTAACATTACTGTAGCTTCTCAAGGACGGCACAAATGTCAGGTTATTCGCGGCGGGTGTGACTACCGCGGTAAAGCCGTAATCCACCGTGCTGCTGTAGAATCCCTGCGAATCTGTAACAGGCGCCCCCGGCAAATCTCCTAATGTCACGCCCGGGATTCCCTGCCCGGTGGAATCTCTGACATGGCCGGAGATCGTATACGTCGATGAAGTCCCGCTGTCGACGGTTACTCTGAAGCCGAATGTGTACACATTATCTGACATGTCAGGGTCGAGTGGCGTCAAGAATCCCGGGACAACGTACATGATCACATAATACAATCCGTTTGGCGGAAGATCCCTGTCTTGAACGATCACCTCCGGCGTGTTGCTAATCATTATGGCGGAACCGGCCATCTCCTGTTCATAGGTCCCGAGGTAAAAGTCGCTGCCGTCCAGGAACGTGTCGGTGGACAGATAGAGATCCATATCGTAGTAGCAGGTGGTATGATATGTATAATCACGTTCGATCATGTAGGCGAATGTCCATGTGCCGTCAGGTTCAAGTACGGCGGGGGAGATCCAGTTGAACCAAACGAGCTTCACATTGTTGCCCGCCGATGCCGTTTGAACACCGACCAGGACCATCAAGATCAGGAGTATTTTCGCCGCCCTTACCAAAGCGCCCTCCATTCCAAAGAAACTTCCACAATCATAGTATTATAATCTCCACAGCGTTGCAGTTCAAGGGAAATATTTCAAACGTGTCGCTTAATACCTAAAATTTGACATTCTGCCGAAGCTCAGCGATTCGTCGGCGTTGATTTTCGTGTTGCTTGTCGCCTGGGCGGGGGTATAATGCCACAAAAGTCTGATAAAAACGCTGTCAGGAGGACAAGATGGCCATTTTGGTCGGGATCGATGAAGCCGGGTACGGACCCTTGTTGGGGCCGTTGGTGGTCTCAGCGACGGCATTTTCCATTGATGACGACCTGTTAAAGGCCGATCACTGGGGGTTGCTGTCTCGTGCCGTCGCCCGCCGGAAGAAGAATCTTGCGGGCCGACTCCTGATTACCGACAGCAAAAAGGCTTACAGCAGATCAAGCGGCATAACTCACCTTCGCCGAACCGTCCTTGCCAGCCTGCTCGCATTAGATCGGTGCAGCCGGCCGCCGCGTCGCGCCGGCGAACTGCTCGACGTCCTCAAGTGCCCGTCCGCCGAGCGGCTGGCCGAGTACGAATGGTATAAGGCCTTGTCCGACAAGGGCTTAGGCGACGATGAAGACGCCGTCGGAATCGCTTCGGCAGTCCTGAACAACACCCTGTCGGCGAATAATATGAAACTGGTGAACATGACCTGCCGCTGTCTGGATGTGGGCTACTACAACCGGATGGTTTCAGCGGTTAGAAATAAGGCAACGGTGCTTTTCACCGCCGTTTCAGACCTCATAAATGATGCTTACCAAAGTACTTACGACTCTCAGTCCGACGGCATCTTGCAGATTATCGTGGACCGCCAGGGAGGCAGAATCAACTACACCCGCCCGTTGAGACGCATGTTCTCCGGGCTGGACCTGAAGGTCATAAGGCAGGATAACTCCTTGTGCAGCTACGAGTTAACGGGCAAAAGCAAAACGATGCGGCTGCATTTTGTCGTAAAAGCCGACGAAAGATACCTCCCCGTCGCCCTTGCGTCAATGACCGGCAAGTACGTCCGAGAAATCCTCGTCGACGCCATAAACCGTTATTTTATAAGCCATTGCGCCGACTTGAAGCCAACAGCAGGCTACTGGCAGGACGGCCAACGCTTCATAAAAGACCTCCACACCCACCTGCCCCACATAAAATACGACCCCGCAAAACTCATCCGACAGCGATAATTTTCCAACAGAGTATCCTTTTCTATTGGATTACGCTTATGTCCCGTGTATAATTGTCGGTGGTTGTAATCATAATCCGGTCAATATTAAGTTGTCCAAAAGGAGGAAGAAATGATTCAGCGAAAAGGTTTTTCGGCCACACTCATCGTGCTTTTGGTATTTAATTCTTCAGTCTATGCCGGCGAATTGCATGTTGGTCCGGGGGAGGCTTATACCACGATTCAATCGGCGATTGATGCAGCGATTAGCGGTGATGTGGTGATTGTTTCCGACGGCGTATATAGGGGGGATGGCAATCGCGATATTGGTTTCGCAGGCAAAGCAATAACCGTCAGAAGTAAAAATGGTCCGAACAACTGCATTATTGATTGTGAAACGCAAGGAAGGGCTTTTCTTTTCCGGGATGGTGAAGACGGCATGTTGGACGGGCTAACCATGAGAAACAGTCTCTCATCGGGGGGTGCCGTATATTGTTCAGCCAGCAGTCCGACGATCCGGAATTGCATCTTACTGCACAATGCCTCTTATACGGGATATTTGCCGTGAGGGGGGGCGATGCAAATCGCTGCAGGAAGCAGGGCGACAATTCAATATTGCACTTTTGAATACAACACTTCAGATTGGCATGGAGGTGCGATTACCAATAACCTCTCCAGCCCCTCAATTGAAAACTGCATCTTTTCCAACAACAATGGAGAATATGGCGGTGCCATCGGAAATCTCGGCAGTTCCCCCCGCATTATTAATTGTCTTTTTGCCGGGAATAAGGCAAGGGACGGAGGGGCTATTTTCAATGACAGGAACGGAGTTCGCAGCAGACCTGAAATCATTCACTGCACAATTACGGGGAATAAAGCCAGGGATGGTGAGCACTCAATTCGCTGCTCCAACAGTGACCTGGTACTGATCAACACAATCGTGTGGGATAACCAGGGGACGCACGGGATCAGCCCTTCATCTCATTTGTTCAGTATTTCTGCAGAATACAGTTGTATTCAGCACTTACCTCAATCCTATGGGAATTCGAATATTGACGCCAACCCGCAATTTGATTCGCCGGGGCATTGGGCTTTGGACACCTGGATAGCCGGCGACTATCATCTGAAAGCGATTTCCCCATGCATTGATGCCTCGCCCGACGCCGGAGTAGCTATCGACCTAGAGGGGGTCGAAAGGCCTTTCGATCATCCCCTGGTAAACTCCGGCATGACCTTGTATGACATCGGGGCATATGAAGCGGTCAGTATCCCCAGAATACCTGTCAGCCTGCAGATTACAGGGCCGGCGGAAGTTGGACGATATTCTCAAGTTCAGTATCAGGCATCCGTGTTCTATGAAGATGGTTCTTCTCAGGAGGTCGGCAGTTTGGTGAACTGGTCTTTAGATACAGCGGTTTTCAGCTCAATCGATTCGGAAGGTATCCTGACGATTGGAAATTCCGCCAATGACAGGACCATCACTCTCTCGGCCTCGTATACTGAAAATGATACAACCGTCAATGGAAGCCTGGAAATCGCATATACTCGAAATGTTCATTTCCAGAGAAAGGAAATCACAGTTACAAGTGTAACGCCGGAGGAACTGGATTGCGTCATGCAGACTCGTATAGTTACAAGTGGAAGGGCCGTTACCGTATCGACGTCTCGACTCATTGGGCTGTCTATTGAAAGTGATGACACAGGAGTATTTTGTGACTACACCGATACCGAAACCTATTCTCCCGTGATCAATCATTGTTATATCCGTTCACCGACCGGGATTGATATTCATGCTCCTCGAAATCATGCAGGAAACGGGCCTCTGATTGAGAATAATATCATTGTATCTGATTGGAAGGGAATCTACTTGTTTTATTATTCCGATTTTGATGGAGTAGTCCAGTCGACAATCAGAAACAACGTGATTTTTGGGGATGGTTCATCAGCACGGATTGGGATCCAGTATCGAAGGCAGTACGAGCAGCCTGACGTCAGATCCAATATCATAAGCAATTTCGAATATGGCATTGAGTTCACTTATACGAACTTGATACAGCAGCGGAAAGATAGAATCCGCTATAACAATGTTTGGGGTAATGTGCATAACTACTGGTGCGACCGTCTGGATTCTGAATTCGACCTGACGGGATTGCAGGGAAATATTTCTAATGATCCACAATTTGCTGATGCTTCAAATCATGTTTTTCGGCCAGGTGGAAACTCGCCGTGTATTAATGCGGGGGATCCCGATTTTGTTCCTGCACCGGGCGAAACCGACATGGATGGGAATCCCCGAGTCCTGTATGGTGTTGTGGATATGGGTGCTTATGAGTTTAGCAATACCGCGCCGGTTGCCCATGCGGGTAGCGATTTGCAAGTCTTTGCGGGAGTTGGCGGTACCGCAGAGGTTGAGTTGGATGGATCGGGCTCTGATGATGTCGATGGTCAGGAGTTGACATATTCATGGACATGGGAAGTCGACGGGCAGGTTACGTCGGCGAGTGGAATCCGCACTGTGGTTGAGTTTGGGCGTGGTGAGTATGTTGTTAGTTTGGTGGTCAATGATGGATTTGAGGATTCGTTGGCGGATGAGGTTGTTGTCAGGGTTTTGAATGTGGCTCCTGTTGCCGATGCCGGTGAAGACGCCACTGTGTATGCGTGGATAGATGGCGTGGCGGAGGTCGCCCTTGATGGGTCGGCGTCGAGTGATGACAATGGCGATGAGCTTTCGTATCGATGGCTGCTGGATGGTGCTGAGATTACCGTCGGGGTGAGTCCTTTGATTGAGTTGCCGGTTGGTGAGCATTTGGTCGAACTTGTTGTTTCTGACGGATGGGACGAAGCTTCGGATACGGTTGTTGTTGAAGTGGTTGGCCCGATTGAGACGAGCGTTCGGGTTGTTCCTCGGGCGATTAATCGCAAAACTCGAGGGCGGACTGTTTTGGCGGTGATGCAGTTGCCGGAGGGTGTTGACGGTAATGAGATTGATAAAGGCTATGGTGTTGTTTTTGAGCCGGGTGGTGTCCAGGCCCGGCTTTGGCGTGTGCTGGTGGGTAAAGGTGAGGGTAGCCTGTTTGCCATGTTTGACAGGGATAAGATTATCGATGCCCTTGACGACGAAGGGAATGCTCAGGTGAATGTGGTTTGCAGGCTTGTATCGGGGCGGTATTTGTACGGCGTTGACAAGCTGAAGGTCATTGACAATGGCAATGGCCCGAAGCGACGGGTTCCAAGACGCACTGATCGTAAGAAAGAAGGCCCTGTGCGAAAACGGTGATGGCTGCAAATCTTGTCCTGAAGAGAATCTGCCCGGTCCTGTCGGAGCAAGGTTGTTGCTATTGACCGAACAGCAGTTTTGAAAGCTGGCCTGTCTGTGCGAAGTCCGGAATTATGATGTGGGCGCCGGCTTTGATTAGCCGGGTTCGTTTTTCGACGCAGAGCCCCCATCTTCTTATTTCATCGCTTGCCAGCCCTATTGCAATACCGTCACATTTTCTGCATTGCCTGATTTCCACTGGCCCATCGCCGAATACGGCTAATTGCGGTCCCTTGAGATCATTTTCGGAGACGATCTTTTCGAGGACCATCTTCTTGGAGTATTTGGCGACATCGCCCACGGCGCCGTATATCCGGCCGTCGAACAGGTCGGCATAGCCCAATACAGTTGCTTCGTTGACCACATCGCCGCGGTCGGTGCCGCTTGCCAGATAGAGTTTAACGCCTCTTTCCTTCAGCGTCTTGAGAAAGTCGACTGCGCCCTTGATTGTGAAATCGTTTATGTCAAGTGTGCCCGCCTTGAACTTGCCGACGCGTTCGGCAACCATGGCGATCAGGGCGTGGTTGTAAATCGTCTTGTAGCCGTGTTTGTCCAGTATTTGTTCTGCACCGACAATGCCGAATTCGCCGACCATCTCCACCAGCGCCTCCATCTGCACGATTGTCTGGATGCCGGTGGACTTGTCGATGTAATCGCAGACACGGTTTCGCACCTTGTGATAAAGTGTTTCGTCGGCCTGGCTGTAATGATCGCCAAGGACAGCCTTGATCATCACCGGCTCCATGATCGCTTCCCAGCCCTGGCGAAGTGTGCTGATCGTGCCGTCGTGGTCAAAGACCGCGTGTTCGATGCAACCGAGTTCTAAAGCGTCGCGCTGAGTGCACAATTCGATATCGGCACCTTCGATATACCGGGCCTGCCTGCGGTCTTCGGCGAGTTCGGGCTGATAGATATAGTCAGCGTCTTTGGAGATTTCGAGGACTTCTTCGGATGATGCGGTTCCGGTCTGGAAAAGTTTCTGGACAGTCACCGCAGCAGCAAGGTTTGCAAATTGTGCTGCCTCTGCAGGTGCGACACCTGCTGCAAGGCACAGACCCAGAGCGCTTATTGTGGTGTCGCCGGCGCCTACAGTGTCAATCTTCTTGAGTAACTGCACTCCGGGAGCGTGGTGGATCCCCTCGGCGTCGACGGTGAGAATTCCTCTCGCACCACGGGTTACAAAGACCGATTTGCTGGACTTATCGTAGAGGTTTTGTGCGTAAGTTTTTATATCTGCAATGGTTATGACATCATCAATACGTGCGTTTACACCGTTTAAAAGGGCTGCTTCTATATCGTTTGTTTTGCGGTGGACGTTTGTGAATCTGTCGCTGTAATGGCGAGAGTCAAAGAGGACGATGCGGTCGGCGAACTCGTCGAAGAGGGTGTTTGCGGCGTCGATGAAGTCGTCGTTATTGAGCGAGCCGGGCACCTGCTGATTGAAGATGACCGCGTCGCAGGTTTCAAGGGCATTACCGATGCCGGCGAGGATTGCATCGTCGGTCTGTTTTGAGCGGATGTTGCAGAAGCCGAAGTCGATGCGCGGCTGCTCTTCGTCGCCGAGATAGCGCTTGGCGAATGCAGCGGTGTCGAAGTCTTCTTTCTGGACGACGAGGCTCGTCGTGTCGGCATTGAGGCGGACGAGTTGGGCGGTAAGTTCTCGGCCGTAGATATCGTCGCCTATAGCGCCGATGACGCGGATTTCGGCAGGCGCCAGCGCAGCAAGGTTGGCGACGATGTTGGAAGCCCCGCCGAGAGTGTAGTAATGGCGCTTTACCGCCTGAGCACGGAGCCCTGTCTCGACGGAGACCTCGGAACCTTCCGGCGAGAGGATCCAGTAAGCATCAAGGCAGAAATCGCCATAGACAGCAATTTTGACCGTCTTGATTTTCTCCAGGATATGTTTCACGCGTTTGGTTTTCATTGTTCATGTCCCAAGGGGGCACGGCATGCCGTGCCCGTACACATTTGATTCCCTATCCGCACGATTTATATTTACATGGTTTTGGCGAGTTTTTCTAATCTTTTTATGCATTGTATGTGGGCTCTTACTGAGTGGTAGTTTACTTTCCATGAGGTGCTCATGTGTGTCCAGATGGGTTTTCCTTCTCTGGCCAAGAGCGGCCACCATTCGCCGAGTGGGTGGTTTATCATTTTTTCGACGACGAAGCGGTGGACGTTTTCGTAGACGGGGAGGTATTTTTCCGGTCCGAAGCGGAGGGAGGCTTCGAGCATGCCGATCATGACTTCCGCCTGCTGCCAGAATTCTTTTTCGCGGTCGTAG
>JAGHBX010000159.1 GCA_021160785.1 Planctomycetota bacterium
AACGAGAGCGGCAATGAAGTCACTATGCTCATTGACACCATCGTCTCGGCGGAAGTCCCCAATGAGGCACTGGAAATGACCTCGTCTTCCGGCGATGTACTCGCCTCCGCACCCACGGTATCCACCCGTCGCGTGCAAACATACGCCCGAATCGCCAACAATACACCCCTTATCATCGGCGGTCTCGTCTCAGATGAGATGATAATGGTGCAGGATAAGGTGCCTTTGTTAGGCGACCTTCCCCTGATCGGCTTTGCATTCAGAGCAGAGAGAAAGGAAACCACAAAGCGCGAAGTCATCATTGTCCTGACGCCTCACGTCCTGCCTGAAAAGAAAGAAGTCAGAAGATCGTTTCCCAAGGACGAAGATTTCTTCGACAGCTTCGGGCACGACCTTTTCCGCGATTCATACCGAATCCGAAGCGAGGATGTTTTCGACCTGACTTTCCTTCTGGAGAATAAGCGTATCGTAACCTATCGCGGTCTGGCCAGACAAGCCGCCGAGAAGAATTTCCGTCTCGGCGAGAACGAACCGTTCCGTTCGTTCGTACACGACAGCATCCCCGGCGAGTCCATACTTGTTACAAGGATGATCTACGAGGTCATCAAACGCCTCGACGTTGCCGACAAGATCGATCAATCACGAATCATATACTTTGGCAGCCAGAAGGTCGGCGGCTACAACGTCAAGTTCCTCGATGAACTCATAAAGGCCGGCAACGGCGACAAGATCAAGGATTTCGGCGACAAGGCCCTGGCGATCACATACCACTATGATCGCGCTTCGCTCGAAGCCGGACGCCTTGGAAGTGAACCTGTCCCCCAAATCGAACTCGTCGACTGCCCCGACCGCGAAGCATGGGGAACAAAGCTGTGGGAGCTTAACCAACCGACACCCGACGGACGTCAGCACCACACCATCCTCATTCAGAACGAATCGGATGCCCTCCGTCTGCGGCGTGCACTGGCTCTGAAAAAGATCGCTGTCCTCAACGGCGATCTCGAGCACATGCGGCTAAAGAACTTCAGTGTCGGCAAGGTCCTGCTCATGCCCGAACTGAAGAAAAACCAGATACACGTCCTCGACGCCGACACCGCGAGGTTCTTCTTCCATACCGAGCATTACTACGCAGCCACCCTCAGCGAGATAGAAGAACAGTTGCAGGATCTGGACAAAATGCTCCGACGTCCGGAAATCAAAATGCTACTCGATACGCCCTTACCAGACGTCAACGGGAAGGGCAAATAGTAAACAGGCCCGGTATCAGGATTATTCGGGTGGTGAGCCTTTTCGGCGCAGCCGAAGGGGATGGCTGGCCTGTTGGCAAGCTATCCCTCTGCTCCGCTGCGATCCGCAAAAAGCTCACCACCCGACGCCCGGCCTCTGGTGCGCCGGGTCATTCAAAATACGGCACAAACCCCCCTTGATTCGGCACACATCCGGTGGTATAATCCTGTCGTCTGTGGATAGAGGATTTTCTTATCAGGTGAGGCATTGTGAAAGAATTGCTAATAAAGACGATTTACGGCAATACCATGAATGTTTTGGCCGACCCGAATCTGCCCGAAAGGCAGGGGCTTATTGCAAAAGCATTTTACGGCAATACGGTTCTGGATTGGGCACGAACCGCACTGATCATTATCGCCGCGGTAGTTGCAGGCAAGGTCCTCTACTGGCTGATCGGAAAAACCGTCAAGAGACTGGCGGCCAAGACGAAAACGCGGTTCGACGATATTGTCGTCGACATGGCCGAAGAACCGTTCGTTTTTGGTGTCGTCATTATGGGCTTCTGGTATGGATTGAGGAAGCTGACACTGTCGCAAACAGCCCAAATCGCCGTTGACAAGTCCATCCAGGCCCTGCTTATCCTGGATGGGGCATGGCTGATAACCCGCATGTTTGACGCCCTGGTCGAGGAATATCTTGTCCCCCTTGCCAGAAAGACCGAAAGCGATCTCGACGATCATATCGTGTCCATCATTCGCAAAGGGATGAAAATTTCGGTCTGGATAATCGCGATCATAATGGCCATGGACAATGCCGGCGCCGATGTGTTTTCGATAATGGCGGGATTAGGTATCGGCGGATTGGCGTTTGCGTTGGCCGCAAAGGATGCAGTGGCGAATTTTTTCGGCAGCATCGCTATCTTCCTCGATAAACCTTTCAAAGTCGGCGACAGAATCCAGACTTGCGGCTACGATGGCGTCGTCACCGAGGTGGGACTCAGGAGCACCAGGATTCGCACCCGCTACCAGGGACGAATAGTAACTGTCCCGAACCTGATGATCGCGGCAGCCGACATCGTAAATGTCGAAACCGAAAACGGCCGACAGGTTTTCGCGGTATACCGTTTGACACCCAAAATGAGCAGCGAACAGGTAACAGCCGCCATGGACATACTCAAAAAAATCGCAAAAGATGACGCTGATACGCAGGAGAAAGTCGTATCCGGCTTCTTTGCCATAACCGAATACTCAAGAGACATCATGCTCCTCTACTGGGTCAAATCCGACGCTTCCAATCTGAAGACCAGAACGCGAATCAACCTCGAGATTATTCGACAATTCGAAGCCAACAAAATCGAACTCGTCAAGGCAAATCCCATCCACGCCAAAATGGACCAGGTGGAATTGTTGTAGCACCAGATCACCGGCAACGCATTTCATCGTCCTCAGGACTTGATAGTCTCTGTCAAGTCAGGCGCCGAAAACGCCATCGCGATCAAGGCATCGTCCTCTTCGATTCTGCACTCTCTGTCATCCAGCCCGCCCTTGCCCGATCTGGGATTCAAAATAACCTGCTCCTGCCTGCGTATCCCGAGCAACACGACCGGATTCATGGTATCGCGTTTCTGATACAGCATCTGAGCGCATTCGCCAAAGGTCTTCCCGACAAATTCATCGGGAAAGGCGTCCCGTGTGACGATATATATCTCATTACCCTCGAACGAATAAGTAAGCAGGTCTTTATAAACCACCGAAAGCTGCTTATTCAACGCACAATGCGCCAGAATACCGACGCCAATCTCAGCCGTGCATATCGTCTCGTCGGCGCCTGCGTCCTTGAGGTGCTGGCTGTTATCAACATTCACCACTTCCGCTATGATATGAGGCCTTCGCTTCTTGCACTCGCTCAGCAAAGCCAGGATAATCATCGCCGATTTTGCATCCGGGTCGGGACTTTCGCTGTCGGCAAGAATAATAATCGTATCCGCCACACTCACCCGCGCTTTCTTCAGCGTCCCGTGACGGATCGGGTCGCTGTTTATGCAATACACTTTATTCAACTCCGGAATGCCCCGGGATTTCTTGTCCTCGGACAGATTGTTGTCAATGATTACAATATCGGCATCGGGTTTCCCCTCGGGATGCCGCAACTCGGCCAGAACCCTCTTGCCCCGCTCATTCCAGTTACATATCACTATGTGATCGTTAACATCTCTTGGCATTTTTATCTCTTCCCTTCTAAGAAAAGCCGCCGCGAATCTACCGGCCACGGCGCCAAAGAAAAATACACTCAAAACAAATATCAAAATCGAAATAACACGACCAGGCCAGGTTACCGGATAACGATCCTCAAAGCCGCTGAGTACGTAAATGGTTATCGACCAGAATGACTCGCCTACAGTCTCAAAGGATCTGTTCTTGTATCGCTCGCAAAAGAACATCGCCAGCGTACCAATAACATAAAGACACACGAAAATCACAACGAGTCTCACATGGATGTGCCTTTGAAAGACCCTCTGGATGCCGGATCTGTACCTTATCACAAACCACAGCGCCGCCAGGCAGGCACAACTCCAGATTATCGCCGGCACGTAATCGGAAAACGTCTTTTTCAAGAGCCCTTTTTCGATATAAAAAGCCTTGGCTTGAGGATGGATTGGAATTATCGGTTTCCTGCGATGATCCAGTATCCCCTGCAGGCCTTCTTTCAAAGTAAAACGGTACTTGCTCAGGTCCGCCCCCTCGACGCCGTGCCGGGTTCTGATTGCCTCCTCTTTTTCGAAGATCAGCCTCGTAACCTTCCCGATGAAGTTGGGAGGCAACTGGCTGCCGTTGAACCTCGTCTCCTCGGCGTTTCTGCGGGCCACCAGAATTGCACGCACTCCAACCGTCTTGACCGCCGTATCCTGCGTGCTGTATGTATGCGCCGGAATTTCAGTGTATACAAAATACGGAAAAGCACGCATCAGCCTGTTCGCCAGCCCTTCCCCGATAGGAATAAGCCTCACGTAATCCTGCAAAGAAATGCCATCAACCGTATTCGTCAAAAGAGGAGTAGGCGTCCCGGCGGTAACGACCGCCGCGTCCAGAGAGTTCGCCAGGAGCAGTTCCCTTGCCTCGCTGAATTTGCATCTGACATCGGTCAGATCGGTGGCCTCCCATCCGGCCAAAGCGAAAATCAATGTAGCGCTATTGGTAATGTTCGCAGGTGGGGAACCCGTACGTATCCTCCTGCCCTTCAGTTGGTCGAGATGCTCTATTCCACTTTTCTTCGTCGCAAAAATTTGAATATATTCGGTGTACAGCGACGCAATCGCCAAAGCCTTGTCCGACGGCAGATTGAACATCGCCTGGCCATGGCTGAAATAGTAAGCCGTATCGTTTTGAACCAGCGCAAAGTCGACCTGTCCCTTGTCGATCAGATTCAGATTCTCCAGCGTCCCGGTCGTCTCGACCACTTCGATCAAAATATCGCTAAACTCCTCCTCTATCACGCTCTTCAAACCGCACCCCATCGGGTAATAAACGCCCGTCTTGCTTCCAGTCGCAATGCGCAGCGTAATCTTCTCAGCCTCAGCACTGACAGCCAACTGACAGCACAAAACAGCCAGAACTACTATTACAATTCGCCTGGATAACATCCTGAGAATTCCCGATTTGCACACCGGACAAATAGAAACTATCCCGATTTCAGCCGGAACCGGCCCGTTACACGCATATCAGCCTAACATACCGCCTCGTCGCTGTCCAGTGCAATAATCATACTAACTCCCCTCGAACCCTCGCCCTAACGAAGCCACTTGAGCTTAAGAATCCCGCCAGTGTCCTGGGCAATATAGATATAACCATCCGAATCGACCGTAATCCCCTCCTGGTTGTCTCCCGGAAAAGCATGCACACTCAACAGTTCATGCCCGCGCGAATACTCCAGTATCATATTGGTTGCATCGCTTACCACAAAAACATGGTCCGTCGCCGGGTCGTAATACAAACCCGACAAATCAATGACGCCCGGCTCAAAATACCCCGTAATCCTCACCTGGCCCGTCTTGCTGACAAGCGGAACCTCCACCTCAAACAGCGCCGAAATATCCTCCTCGTTGGAAAGGACAAACGCCTGATTGGCCACATAGAACACGCCGCCTTCTTTATGATCCGCATCCGGGATGAAAGTGATGGCTTCTATCCCCTCTCCACCGGCCCCAAGCAGCGTTCTTCCATCGAACTTTCGAGGAATCGAAAACTCTCGCAAGACCTCAAATGTCTCCGGATGGATTTCAATGATCGATTCTGTTCCTTCTAT
>JAGHBX010000561.1 GCA_021160785.1 Planctomycetota bacterium
GCAGCTACCGACTTCATCATGCGAATTGGCATTGCTCGCAGCAAGTATTACGACTGGAAAGAGCGTTACGGCAAGGTCAACGAACACAACGGCCTGGTCCCTCGCGATTTCTGGCTGACTGACTTTGGAACTTGTAAATGAGGGAGAGGTGCCCCTTGTATTATATCCGGATTTGTGTGTAGCTCAGATTGTCTTGATCAGAACTGAGGGGGCCGGGCACTATAAAGGCAGGTACTCCTTCCCAACCGGGCCCGAGTTTCCAAAACTGGATAAGGAACAAAAAGCACTTCCAGACTTCTATAGACCCAAGAACTAGAACCTGAGCGACTGAGCATACGGATCTCTCAACGGTTACTACTACCTTGGGAGATATGCCGCGTTGGGGCGACTGTTGTTAGTTCTTGTCCAGTTCTTCTTTGATTTAGCCCAAGGGTTTGATTGCCTCCATGGGGGTCAGGTTGTTTATGTCGATGTCGGTTAGTTTGTCGAGGATAGATTTGTGTTTCTGGATGAAGAGGAGGTCGGTGTCGAAAACTTTGTGGGGGATTGAGAAGTCGCGGTCTTCGGAGATAGAGGAGGATGAGGATACGAACGGCGAATGATAACGTGATGGGTTATGTTAATCGTCGGGGTTACAACCCCCTGTGTTTGCAGGGTGCTAAGTGAATTTGAACCCCGATGTGCATCGGGGTGCTGTTTAAGCAGATCCCTCCGCTTGGGCACGCTCCGCTACGCTTGGCATTCCTTCGCTTGGGATGACATGGGGTGTATGGCTTGGTTGGACTGTTCGGACGTGTTGGACAGGTACAGTTTATCTGAGGTGTTGCTGGGACCAGATGGCGAGTGCGGCTCCTGCCAGGAGGATGAGGCCGAATGCCAATTGTGGGGTGTTTAGCGATTCGGCGAATACTACGTGGGAGAGTGCAAGGACTGTAAACGGTGTGGCTAAGAGTACGAGCGAGGGGATGGTTGCGCCGATTCGGCGCATTGCGGCGTAGTAGAGGACATGGCTGAGCGCGATGCTGACGATTCCTGAAATGACGACGCAGGCCCATGGCCAGGCGGGCATCCTTGCGCTTTGGCCGATATCGCCGAACAGCACCGCTAATATGGCAAGGCCGGCAACGGTGTAGATGCTGATCACGCCAAAGCCCGCCCGGCTGTCGATGTTGCGAAATGCAATGCGAATAAGCACCGTGTAGAGTCCCCAGAAGAACGCAGCGCCCAGCGCGATGAATACGCCGGTCATCGTTCGCTCACTGCCGAAATCCTCCTTGGAAATCAGCACCCCCACAACGCCTGTCATCGATAGAATCAGCCCTAACCAGAATCGTCCGCTCTTGACGAGGCCGCGCTCCTCGATGAAGAATATGAGCGAGAATCCCGCGATCCAGATTACCGATGATTTTACGATGAGGTTCATAAAGGCCGGGTCGAGATAATAAAAGGCGCCTGCCCATAGACTCTGCAGTATGACGTTTGCCGAAGCCGGCAGGATCGCCCGGCGCCACACACTCTTGTCGAGGCGTCTGTTGTGCACCGACCAGAGCAGAAAAGGCAGCCAGAACAAACACGCCGAGAGATACCGCAGAAGATTCTGCGTCCACAGGTCAAGGTGTCCGGTCAGGTACTTGATGAAGATCGGTCCGACCGACCAGCACAGAAGAGCGGCCAGGCACGCTAATGTCGCTGATGTGTTTATTTTTCCACGGGATATGTGATTCATGGATTGATCCGACATTACTGAAGCGGCTGCACGACAAGCATTTTTTCAAGGCTCTTGTTGGAGGTAAAGGTGTATTCGGCATCGGCCTTTAGCGCAATATGCCGGCCGTCGACGACCAGTTCCATACGCTGCTGAGGCTGGCGGCTGCCAATGATATCGGCTAACAGAATCGCCTTCTCGATGCCGTCGCCCGTGCCGAAATTGACCACTTCGTCCGGCTGGGCAAGACGATTGCCCTCATAGATCGACTCGTCCGGCATGTGATTTAGCCAATCACAAATCTGCCTGATGGATTTGTCTTTGGTCTCCTCTATCGAAACCGGGTTCCGTTCCATGGCCGCCTTGACGAAGGGCGCCCAGTCGCACGTATCCATATCGCGGTAAGCATAAAACGCAAGATCGGCGGTCGCATTCTCTGCGCGGACACTCTGCAGATAATCGATGATCTCCTGTCTGCTTTGACCGACCGATATTTCGATGGGCTGGCTCGGGACATAATCCTTCTGTGAACTCGGCAGGCGTGCTTCGGCGTGCAGGAAATCGAACAGGTCATCGGCGAATGCCTCGGCGTCGGGCAGGAAGGCTTTCAGGTAATTTTCGAGCCTGTCCCTGTCGGCGCGTTTGTGGAAATCGATTCTTTCGTACTCGATGAATGCCATGAGTTGTTCGCAGCACAGCCGACTCGACGCCTTATGCGGCGAATAATCTTCATTGGAAATCTCGGCGATCAGTTTGTCAAATGACGCATCGGCGATTCTGAAATTACTGCCGTGTTCATAATGAAACAGGATCTCGGCCATGATGAACATCGACTCTCCGCGCCGCTTTATACAAAACTGAAAGTGCTTTTGGTAACACGGATTGCATCGAAGGAAATTCGCCAACGTCAGCGACGTCAGCGGCGTCGTAAGAAAATCGCCCAGCAATCCCGCGAAGCGCCGATAAGCGTCTTTGCTCATCGTTGCGGCGTCATACATGCAATGCACATAGCCCGTCGAATGGGCGACGACAGTAACCTGTTCATTGCGCAGGGCGCGCTGTGCCTTTTCGCTCAAGGCCGTGCCGTTGAACCACATTGTCTTGGTGACGATCCGCCGGTTGTTGGTCAGCACTCCGTTCTGGATGTCGAGGAAATTCTGCGAATGCAGCGGGGTCAGGATTATGTAGATATCTTCCAGTGGAATGCCGCAGACGATAAACGCCGCCGCCGCATAGAGCGTCGACAGCGACACGCACTCGCCGGCGCCGGCCCGGTAGCCGGCCTTGCGGCCAAAGGCGGTCATGGCTTCTGCTGTTTCGGTCTTCCAGTACGGGATTACGTCGCCGTCGTATTTATCCAATCCGAAATGTTTGCGGATATCCACGTCAAAATAGTACTCGTCTCCGTGATAGCCGAAAAGCGCATTGCTGCGGGCGATATCCTCCGGTGAAATAAACTTCGCAAATCGCTTCAACTCCCGGTCTTGGCGCGTCAGCCCCCATGTATTCAGGTCCAGATTAAACTCGTACTCGTCCATGATATACTGCTTGAGGCGCATGAGCCTCTTGTACGGGCTCTTGCCCTCCAACCGCTTAAAGCAGTCTTCATCTCGCCACTTCCAGATGATGGGGCTCATGATATTGGCCAACACCAGACTGTACATAAGCTCCGGAAACACAAACACTTCCATATCCGAAAGCGTTATAGCAGAGGAATATTTTTCAAGTTTGTCCGCATCCATAGCACATCCTCGAGGATCGCACTTGAGATACTCAACTGTGAGTATCAAGCCATTCCAGTGCCCCTTCGGTCATCTCCCACGCCTCCTTCAGGGTTCTTGCACAATATATTGCTTCCTGGCGTGAACCGGGCGTGTATTCGTCCATAGTCTCGATGATTGTCTCCTCGGCCAGCAGAAGCGGCGGGGCATAGGGGTTGGCTTCGATTGCCTTGCCAAGGTGCTTGCGGGCCGTGGGCGTGTCGCCTTTTTCCCGAAATGTCAACAAAGCCCGAGAATAGTTCCATACGGCCATGATGTCGTTCTTATACCGCTTCAACAGTTGCGTCGCTTCCTTGTTGGCCCCCAGTTTTATCAACACGGGCAACAAGAAGTCTCGCACACCCTGGTTGTCATTGGGATTCAGACGCAACAACTCGCGATAGTGCTCGGCCGCCTCGGCCAGACGACCCGCTTCATCGAGAGTCATCGCCAGACCGAACCTTGCCCGCATGTACGGCCTGGTCGGGGTAATACCCCAGAAGCGGCCAACGTTCTCCTCAAACATTTCAGGGTCCAGCGTCCGCTCGGCAGATTCGAGGGCGCGCTGGTAGTGTGCCCGCGCCTCACCCAAGTCGCTGCATCGCTCCGCAAGCAGCACGTGTGCATCGGCGCAGTCCGGACAGATCGCAAGCGCCTTGCGGATCAATTGCAGTTGCTTTCGTCCCACGGCATCGAAAGCATCGTACATAATGTCTTGTGCCTCTTCAAGGGGCGTCTTAGGCGTTTGCCGGGGAATCCGCCCGTCTACAAGCTGCGTCTGCAAGAAGGCATTTATGTCCTCAACATTATCAAAATCCTGTTCTTCAATCAGGCGGTTGATGTCGGCGAGATTCCTCTCCATGCTGCGGCGGTCCGGCAAACGGGCCTTGTCTCGGTTGCGCCCGGGCGAGTCGGCATCTTCGCCCTCCAGGATGTCGGGCAGCTTCAATTCGAATGTCATGTCGCCCTCGCAGGTGGTAACTTCCTGTTTCCAGCGTCCGGCGTCCAT
Organism: Planctomycetota bacterium; assembly: GCA_021160785.1. Taxonomy (GTDB): domain Bacteria; phylum Planctomycetota; class Phycisphaerae; order Sedimentisphaerales; family Anaerohalosphaeraceae; genus B28-G16. Next base: position 4,475 of record JAGHBX010000561.1, read on the forward strand.
TTGCTCTTCGCCGGTTTGCGCAAGCGCACGCAACAGGCCCTCGGCAAACGCCAATACGTCCGGGCCGGGACGTTTGAATGTCTCAGGCCCGCTGGCGCACATCAGCAGAGGATAGGCCTCCGGCTGCGCCACCGGAAAGTCATGGTCCTGCCATAAATCGGCGTCGCCAAACGGCAATTCGACAATCGAGTCGAAGAACAGCATCCAGCACTTGTCCCGACTCACATACCCGTCGGCTCCCCCTCCCCCCATAATCTCATGAAACTCATCCGGCGACTCATAGAAACCCAACCCATAACTCAACCCTGCGCCACCGAGAACACTTACGTATCGCAACGCCGCATCGACAAACGGACTTTCGATCTGGATAAGATCCTCGCCATCAAGGTGTCGCCACGGCGCAGCCCGGTAAAACTCACAAGCTGCCTGGGCAAAGCCGCGCATCGC
>JAGHBX010000204.1 GCA_021160785.1 Planctomycetota bacterium
CTCCGGCGACAGGTACGATCTCTTCGCCGAACTTGCCCTTATAGATCCATACTTTGATTCCGATCACGCCGTAGGTCGTGCGAGATGCGGCAACCCCGTAGTCCACATTCGCATCCAGCGTCTGCAGCGGAATACTTCCTAACTTCTGCGTCTCCCTGCGTGCAATTTCAGCACCGGCTAATCGCCCGCCACAGATAATCTTCACGCCTTTGGCGCCGGCGTTCATAACGTTTTCACACTGAGTCTTCATCGCACGTCGATACGAGGCCCGCCTCTTGAGTTGCTCGGCTATGCCTTCGGCGACAAGCTGAGCATCAAGCGACGGCTCCTTGATCTCTATAACGTTTACATTAATCTTGCGATCCACAAGATCTTCCAGTTCATCCTTCAGGTTCTCCACCTCGGCGCCGCGAGGACCGATCACCATACCTGGACGGGCGGTATGAAGCGTGACCTTGACCTCATTGCGAGTACGCGCTATCTCGACCCGCGAAACCGCAGAATACGGCGGCTGCCGGTTGAACTTGTTGTCGACATACTTACGAATCTTCCAGTCCTCGATCAGAAATTCACCGTAATTGGCCTTTGGAGCAAACCATGTACTCTTCCAGCCCAATGTGATTCCCGTCCTGAATCCGATTGGCGATGTTTTTTGACCCATAGATAACCCGTTTTTTAAAACCTCTGAATTCGCTATTCTTCCGCAACTGCAACATGTAAATGACTGGCCTCTTTTCGAATCGGATGCGCCCGCCCGCGGTCTTTTGCGATCCAGGTCTTGGTCCCGATGCGTCGACCGGCCCCGTCAACACGCGATTCACTTACGTACAGGTTCTCGACATTGGCTTCGGCCTCGTCGGCGTTGGCAATGGCGCTCTTGAGAATCTTCTCGAACATCCTTGCAGCGCGTTTATGCTCGAACTTGAGAACGTCCAGCGCATCCTGCACCGACCGCCCGGCGATGAGTTGAGCAACCAGCCTGGCCTTGCGAGGTGCGGTGGGGGCATACCGATAGGAAGCACGCCACTGGGATATCTCGCTGGTATTCACACCCAGACCGCTTGCCAGACGCTCGACATCTTCGTGCGTCGGCAACGGCTTGTACAAGCATTTTGTCCAGTTTCTTATTGCACTGGCCGCTTCCTGGCGACTCAAACCGCCGCGAGCCACATGCCCGGCAAGATGCTCGATACTCACATCGAGTTCTTTGCTAATGTCTTTTAATCTGGTGCCGCTTAGCATCTCTAAACCTTAACATCCCAAAGATAAGGACAACATTTATGTCCCAATACCGCTATTTTCTGCCTTTGCCGCCGGAGTGTCCCTTGAATATGCGCGTCAACGAAAACTCGCCCAGCTTATGGCCAACCATATCCTCGGTAACAAATACCTTGTTGAAGATCTTGCCGTTGTGGACAAGAAACGTAAAACCCACGAATTCCGGTATTATCGTGCAGCTCCTGGCCCACGTCCGGATCGGATCCCGCGTACCCTGATCAGTCTGCCTGGATACCTTCAGATACAGCTTCTCGTCGACAAAAGGCCCCTTTTTCTGAGATCGTCCCATTCTAAACCTTCAAACTTATGGTCAAATTTCCCGTGTATCCGCCAATTCGTACGTTAAAGCACCAACTGCATGCCTTTATTATTCTTTCGCCTGCGAATGATCCGCTTGTTGTTGCGGTTTCGCGGATTTCTCGTTTTGCCGCCCTTAGCCGGAACTCCCGTCGGCGAACAGGGATGCCGTCCGCCGTTACTTCGTCCTTCGCCGCCGCCTAACGGATGAGCCACAGGGTTCATCGCCTTGCCGCGAACGTGAGGTCGGCGACCACGATGGCGATTTCGCCCGGCCTTACCTATCTTGACATTCTGGTAGTCCGAATTGCTCAGCGTGCCGATTGTCGCACGGCATTCATGGCGGACCATTCGCATTTCGCCGCTGGGCAGAATAATCGTCGCCCAATTGCCTTCACGGGCCATCAGCCTCGCCGAACCGCCGGCGCTGCGAACCAGCTTGCCGCCCTGACCGGCAGTCATCTCAATGTTGTGCACCTCGACACCGACCGGTATCGAAGAAAGCGGCATGGCATTGCCAGCCTTCGGCTCTACCCTCTGTCCACTCTCCACAATCTCGCCGACCTTGATGCCCGCCGGCGAAAGGATATACCGTTTCTCGCCGTCGGCATAATGCAGCAGCGAGATGAAACAGTTGCGATTCGGATCATATTCAATCGTTGCGACCTTCGCCGGGACACCGTCTTTATTCCGTTTGAAATCGATAATCCGGTAAATACGCCTGGCGCCGCCGCCCCGGAAACGAACCGTTGTCTTCCCGTGGTGGTTCCGGCCGCCGTTTTTCTTGATGCGTTTGCACAGCGACTTCTCAGGCTTTGTCGTCGTCAACTCGGCGTTATAATCGATCACCGAGGCGTTTCGCCGGCCCGGGCTTGTCGGTTTGTAAATTCTAATCGCCATAATAATCCACTTCCCACTAAGCATTATCTATCGCTAATCGAATCAGCAATCTACAATCTCAAATCTACAATCTACAATCAGAAAAGGTCGATATGATAATCCTCATGCAGCACAACTATCGCTTTTTTCCAGTTTGGTGTCATGCCAAAATGCCGCCCGCGACGGCGGGGCTTGCCCATGCAATTCGCCGTACGCACATTAGTCACCTTGACGTTATACAACCTCTCAACGGCATTTCTAATCTGAATCTTATTGGCCTTGCGGTTCACTTCAAAGGAATATGCATTCCTCGTATTGGCAAAATGCATCCCCTGCTCTGTAACCAAAGGCTTAATTATTATGTTATAGTCATCCACAACAGACACCTAATCTATAAAAGCTATGAACTACTGTTCGCATCCCGGTCTATCAGCGATAAAAATGCGTCTTTGGTAAACAGCATTTTCTGCCGGTTACATATATCGCCCGCATTCAAATCCGCCACCGTCGTTACATCCACTTTAGGAATGTTCCTGGCCGACTTGTAAAGATTCTCGTTATTCTCACTGATCGCCACAAGACAACTGCGCTCAATCTTCAGATTGCCCAGAACCTGCGAAAAATCCTTCGTCTTCGGCGCGTCAAAACTCAAATCGTCAACAACCACAACGCCGCCCGACAAAAGCTTCGCCAGGATCGCAGAATCTCTCGCCAGACGCCTTTGCTTCTTGGGCATCCGCTTGCCGAAATCTCTCCTGACCTTGGCGAATGTAACGCCGCCGCCGACACGTTTGCCGGTTCTGCTGTTGCCCACACGCGCGTTGCCCGTCCCTTTCTGCCGAAAGAGTTTTCGAGTCGATCCATCCACCATGCCGCGACTCTTCGTCGCGGCCGTGCCCACACGCTTGTTGGCATGGTACATCACGATCGCCTGCTTCAGCAGCGAATGCCTCACACTCGTACCGAATAAGCTCTCGTCCACCTGAAGGCTGTCGATCTCGGCGCCTTTTCTGTCATGTACTGCAACGTCAATCATTTCAGAGTTCCAGATATTCTCACTTGCCTACTTGCCGTCTTTTTTCGAGCGGCGAATCTCAACATATCCGCCCGCCGCACCGGGCACGGCGCCTTTGACCACCAGCAGATTCTTCTCGGCGTCTATCGAAACCAGTTCGTGGTTTCTCGTCGTTACCCGCACGCCGCCCATTCGGCCGGCCATTTTCTTGCCCTTTTTCAGATTACCGCCGTGACCGGCGTCACTTGCGAAACTGGATATCGAACCGGGCGCCCGATGTTTGCGCTCTGTACCATGGGACGCGGGAAACCCGCCGAAGCCATGGCGCTTCATACCGCCGGCAAAGCCCTTGCCCTTGCTCGTCCCCGACACATCGACATACTTGATGTCCGCAAATGCCGAAACCGTCACCTCATCGCCTGCCGAATACTCCGCCTCGGCATCGTCGGCGAGACGACACTCGCGAATGAACCTCTTGGCAACCGTATTCGCCTTAGCGGCATGGCCGACCTGCGGCTTCTTGCGACGCGACTCTTTGACATCTTCGAAACCTAACTGCACAGCACTATACCCATCCGTCTCGCCGGTCTTAACCTGCAAGACGCTGCACGGCCCGACCTGCAGGACCGTGACACTCGTAATCCGGCCCGACTCGTCATAAACCTGGGTCATACCAATCTTTTTTCCAAGCAACATTACCATGTATCTGTCCTTCAACTACGACGCCGGTCTTCCCCGACACCCCTGGCGCATGATCGCTTTGCTACGCCTTGATCTTAACAAAAACGCCCGCGGGAACAACGAGGCGATTCAAGGCCTCAACGGTGCGGGCGTTGGCTTCATGGATATCTATCAGACGCTTATGAGTACGCATCTCAAACTGCTCACGCGACTTCTTGTCAATATGAGGGCTGCGCAATACAGTATAACGCTCAATTCGCGTCGGAAGCGGAACCGGACCGCTTACGCGGGCATTGGTTCGACGGGCCTGCTCAACGATCTCCTTGGCGGAGGTATCAAGAGCCCGGTGGTCGTATGCTTCCATCCGTATTCTGATTCTTTCGGTATCAGCCGACATATCAATTCCTCAATATATACCTAAAATGTCTACACAGGTATTATCGAAAGCGAATAATACTTAAATTTCGCGTCAAAAAAATAAAAAAAACGGCAGCAATTCCGCAATTTTCATATTTTTTTGCTTTGCGTTAGGCAGGAATGGCACGATGCTCGCCTTCCTTAAAAAAATACCTGCCAACCAGATAACCTGGTATTCAGCCTCATCATATCAGCTTCCATCAACACCCCCCCGTGAGGCAAAAACCAATCCTCTGGCCTCGTACAGGCCGTTTCTACCATCCCTGAACCATTTTCAGTTCGACATGAATCAGCCCAACTCGATACGCACGGAACTCCTTTCCGTGCTCGCTTCGGCTGCAAAACGATACTATATATCACAGACTTGCAAGCCTGTCAATAATAACTTACAAGAATTTTTTCACAAATTTGTTCCGGCACCTTTTCGTAGCACAACGGCTCCATGGAAAAGGTCCCTCGGCCGGCTGTCGCGCCCCGGATCTCGCCGGAATAGCCAAACATCTCCGCAAGAGGAACACGACCGTCAATGACCCGCATATTACCGTGCACATGCGCGTCGCTGATCGTTCCGCGACGGCTGATCAGATTGCCCTGAACAGCACCGTAATTGGCCTCAGGCACAACTATCTGAATCTTCATCATTGGCTCTAACAGAATCGGCGAAGCCTTTTTTATGACTTCCTGGACAGCAATGCCGCCGGCCTGCTCAAACGCTAATTCCGACGAATCAACTGCGTGATACGAACCATCAAGAAGCGTAACCTTAGCGCCCACAAGGGGATAGCCCGCAATAGCCCCCGTCGAAAGCCCGTCAAGGACGCCTTTTTCCACTGACGAGATGTACTCTTTAGGCACGGCGCCGCCAATGATTGCGTTCTCGAACTCATTTTCATGGCGGTAATGACCATCCTCATCCAGCAGCGGCTCAATTCGAATAACGACATGGCCGTACTGACCACGACCGCCCGTCTGACGCACAAATTTGCCTTCCGCCTCGGCTGTGTCCGTAATTGCCTCCTTATAGGCCACTTTCGGCTTACCCACCCGCACATTGACCCCCATATCGCGGGTCAGCTTGTGCTGCAGGATCTCCAGGTGAAGCTCACCCATGCCGCTGATTATCGTCTGGCCCGTCTCAGTATCGTAATTGCACCCAAACGTCGGATCCTCGCGACGCAATACACCCAGGGCATCGGCAAGTTTCATCCGCTCACCGGCGGTCCGAGGCTCAATCGACATACTGATCACAGTCTCTGGAAAAGTGATACTCTCCAGAACGATCGGGTGCTTTGTGTCGCAAAGCGTATCCCCTGTAAGCGTGTCTTTGAGCCCTACGACCGCCACTATGTCCCCGGCAGAAGCCGAATCCAGAATATTGCGGCTGTTGGCGTGCATCTCGAAAATGCGGGTTACGTTTTCTCTTCGCTGGCGGTTGCTGTTGAGCACACGGCTGCCTGTTTTCAAAATCCCCTGGTAAATCCGCACAAAATAAAGATCGCCGTGCTTGTCGCTGGTAATCTTAAACGCCACGGCCACAAGAGGCTTGGTCTTGTCGCAGTGAACCTTGATATCTTTCTCGGCGTCATCAGGCTTGTGTCCGATAATAACGGGCCTTTCCAGAGGCGAGGGAAGATAAGCGATTGCCCCATCGAGCAGTCGCTGAACCCCGACGTACTTCAGAGCCGAACCCACAAACACCGGTTGCAGCTTGTTGGCGAGCGTGCCTTTCCGAATCGCCCTCCTGAGTATGCTCGCATCGATCGCTTCATCCTGGACATAAGCGGCCATCAGCTCGTCGTCGAATTCCGCCGCCGCTTCGATCATTTCATGTCGATAGTGCTCAGCCTCATCGCTCAGCTCTGCCGGGATGGCCTCTTCGGAGAATTTGGCGCCGAGCACATCCTGCTCATAAAAAACCGCCCTCATGGCGACAAGGTCTATGAGACCACGAAAACCCGCATCAGCGCCGATCGGCATCTGGACACAAAC
>JAGHBX010000027.1 GCA_021160785.1 Planctomycetota bacterium
TATACCGGCGGAGATGCCGTATGTCGTACGGAACGTCGCCGGGTCGCCGCGTGTGATCAGGATGGTCTCGTTGGCGGCAATAGTAATGCCCTGCGGGAAGGCGTAGCTTACGCCCTTGATCTGCCATGTATTCATCGGGTTGGCCGGATCGTAAAGGTAAACCGTGCCGCCGGTGATATTTTTCAACTCAATGTACTCGGCATCGGAGTCGGGGTCCTGCGGGTTATACATAATCTCACTTATCACTACCGGGCCGATTACGGGATCATTGTTGTTGGCATAGCCCTTGGTGATCGTCATCAGCCGGACAAAGTCATCCGACCCGTCGCCCTTGATGTACATTCCGAGAGTCACGCCATTTTCGGCGGCGCCAAAGTTTTCCTGCTCGGTGCTGTATTCACCCGTGACTATACCGCCCACCCCGGAAGTAAGGTAGACGTCCTCGCCATGTTCGCTCAGGCCGAACTGTACGATGGAGCCGGGATCGCCGGCGTTTCTAAAATCATTTACAGAGTCAAAGACGACATAGCTGTCGGGTGCAATCGTGGCGCGCGGGTCGCCGGCGGCTATCTCGTATTTCATGAGGTCGAGTTCATTGTCGCTGAGGAACCAGCCGCCGATATATACCGGCGTCCCGGTCTTGTTCCATATCTCTATCCAGTCGCCGTATACGAGGTCATCGGTATGCGTCATTATCTCGCTGATTACGACGTCTCCCGGCTGTAATGTATAGCCCGTGTCATCGGCAGCCGGAGTTCCGTTTAGGGCGCTGCCGGGACGCCACCCGGACTGCGTATCCCATGAATCCGGGGCAACGTTACTTGCGGTGTCCGGGTCAAGTTTATTGAGTGAATATCCGCCGCCATCGGTGATTACAAACCATGTGTCGTTGTAGTCAAAGTCGTGAATCTCTGCGCCGAGTGCATCGCGCATGACAATCTCTTCGCCGTCATTGTCCAGGGCGCCGGTATATGTCCCTGCGATAAGCGACGGCGATACGCCCGGATAGCGAGCCTCAAAGGCGGCCTGATTCTTGACGACAACGGCAAAGTCTCCGGCGCCAAGCGAGTAGTCGCCGAAGGTGAAGTCTATGCCGTCGGTAAAGTGGACAAGGTTCAGATTGATGGCCGAGGTGCCGATATTCTTAAACTCGATGAACTCAAAATCCTCGTCTATGAGAGTCTGGTCGCCGGCGGCATCTTTTTCTGCCTGTGTCGGATCAGTTGGGTGATACATCAGTTCGGAAATACGCAGGTTCTCAAGAATCGGACCGAGAGCGTAGACCTCTTTGTTCTGGGCACTCCAGTCGCCGCCGTCCTTAATACGCGCCTTGACGCATGTGCTTTTGTTAAACTCGATCTGCGAAGGACCACTATAAGCCTGAGCAACGGGGTTGATCGAACCACCCTCCAAACGAGGGTCTTCGCCGTTCAATGTATAATAAATGGTTCCTGACGCCCCTGAGGGCTTACTCATTTCAAGGTGGTCGCCCTGATTAACATAACCGCCTACAGGGCTGAAGACGGGAGGCCTTTCGGCAAAACGACTGGCAAACTCCCCATCCAGCCAGTTCAGACGGTTGGTGATCCAGTTTTTAAAAAGGACAATTTCGCCTGCATAGTTGCCCCCGCTCCCCGGAAAACCATATTTAGCGATTGATCTTCCCATTGCTTCAGTGATCAGGGCAACAGTCTCATCGATATGGGCCATTGTTAGAGCTGTATTTGTAACCACTTCCCGGTGTTCAAACCAGCGGTCGGCAACAGTCAACTTGTAGTCGGGATAATACTCTGGCAATTTCTGGTGCCATTTCCCGAAAATTGCGCCATTACTCTTCCAGACGGTATATGAGTTACTCTTGCTCGCATTGTTGTGGAAACCACGATCGAAGTCCCAGGGCGGGCCCGAATAAATTTTTCCATCGCGGTCCTTATGAGTGAAATAGCTGCCCCAGAAGGCATCCGCATCAGCACCGATCTGTTCGACAATAAAGTGATCGATAAAGGATATCACGTCAATGTAATCAGTGTAGTCAGGATCGGGTCCTGGATAATAGCTGCTGGATGTATTTTGCCAGAGCACCGAATGAAATTCATTTATATAGTCCGTGATCCAATCGATTTGGGGTTGAGTGACTTCCAGGGGGCCCGGATCTTCTAAAATTGCTTTTCCAGCACCATCGTAAGCTATCCCATAGTATGCTTTTTCCATGTAGTCTTTAAGAAGCGTATCGCCGGTATTAACTTTATCATTCTTGAGGATATATCCGCCGGAAACTTTTGGTTCCAGATTGTGCGAGGTATCGAGGCGTGCGATATCCACTCGATTCTTATTGCGTTTGATCTTTTCCCGAAGCATGAAGATACCTTTGTAATCGCTTGTAGAGATTGCGCCACCGCCTTCATTTACATACATCTCCACATACCGCTGACGAGGTGCGTAATGGCCCATGTTCCTGAACCATTTAAAGGCAATCTCGCACTTGAGCAATGTGTAGTCGAGTCTTTCACCGGTGATGACCCAGTCCGACTCAGCGGGCATGCCCAGAAGCGAAACATCTTTGTCCTGGCCGTATTCATCCTGGGTCTCAAAAGCGAAATGACGTTTTGTGCCATAGGTGCTTTCACCGCGATACCGAATCTGTCCCAATCCTTCGAAGTGTTCAGGGCCGGTGATATCGGCTCGACCGGTCCCGTCATCGATATCGATAATTACGGCTCGACAGTTCGTCCACGGCTTATTAATTTTATCTTGTGGAATTGTTACTCCAAGCGTATCAACGACAATGATCGGCAGATTTGAATTAAAGTCCGCCACTGCCGATTGGACAAAGATATACGTCTCGATCCTGGCGTCGGAACGCTGGAGACCGGGCTTGAACGCCTTTGCGATAATTGTTGTCAAGCTGTTAATGTTAATCGGGCCGGCATAGTCCATACCGTTAGTCAGGCTGGGCGAGGTTCCATCGGTCGTATAACGAATAAAGGCGCCCTCGGTATCGCAACTCAGCGTCACGTCAAAAGCGTTTTCATAACAACCGCCTTTAATACTCACGTCGGGTTTTGCAACAAATTCTTCAAAGGCACTCTTGACGTTGTCTGTGCCGGGTGTTGGTTCTGAGAAGTAACGCGTCTGGCCATAATAATAACCATACGAAATATCTTCCTCCTGCTCCGGATAACCGTATTCGCCGCCACCCAGCTTGAAATGATTATATTCGTGGATAGGCGTTGTTCCATCCGAATGAATCAGCGCCAGGTATTTGCCGCCTTTAGGCAACTTAAAGTTCGTATGGAGATATCCGGCAGGATCAACATAAGGATAATTGCCTGGATTTTCAGCTTGTGTTTTACCGGATGCGAAAACCACAAGAAAGTCTCCCGGCTGCAATACCAGTTGGTCCATCCCGGAAGGGAATCGCCACATGGTTTTCAGGCTGGATTCATCGGTCAAATACCATCCGCCGATATCAACGGCCATTTCAGAATTATTGTGTAGTTCGATCCAATCGGAAGAATCACCATTACCATCCAGAATTTCGCCGGGTCCGAGCGGTGATTTACTTTCGTTATCGGCCAGGAATTCGTTAATCGAAATTATCGGGCTTGCATCGTCCCAGTCCTGCGCCATCCGCGCCACATCGATCAAGTTTACTGTCTCATCCGTGTTCAGATCGGCACAGGCATAATTTGTTGTAGCGGTTTTTGCGACAGACCAAATCTCCTGCAAACTCAACGCGCGATCATAAATCCTCGCATCATCGATCAATCCGTTAAAATAGCTGCCTTCCATGTTTGGAAGTTGGAATACCCCCAGCTTTGTAGTCGCCGATGCCTGCGTATTTATGGACTGGGAAACAACCCCTCCAGTTGTTTCAGTCTGACCATCTACATAAAGAACAATATTATCTGTTGTCGAGCCATCTGACGTAACAGCGATATGATGCCAGAGATCATCCGTCAAAACGGTCGTTCCAAAAATATATCCTCCGCCTACGTCGACGCTAAGTACGCCTGTATCGTCCAGCCACACAACCCACCTGCCGGTATCAATGTCCCTATTGCCCCAAGTCATTATTTCGGCGGAAGGCTGATCGGTTTTGATCCATACCGCACATGTTCGCGGATTGGATCCGGTAATGCCCTGGTAACTGCTCCACACATAATCGGCGCCGTCGAACTGCAAGGCTCCGCCGAGTATTCCGCCTGCCGGGTTCCAATTTGCTCCAACAACAGTGCCGTTATACCCTGAACCCGAGGAATCTACTGCAGCAGGACCACCGCTTTCATTTAACTTCCAATGCACAACAAGCCCCGTTTCAGCAGCGCAGGACGCTTGCATCCACTGTGATGCAGCTAATGCCAAGTCCTCGATACCCACTCGGCAGTCGCCACTGAGGTCTCCAACGATAAAACAGCCTTGCGAAGAGCCGGGAAGAAGCAGTATGCCTCCCACAAGACACAATGCAGTTCTTACGAAGAGGCTTCTTATTGCCCATTTTACGGTCTGAATTCCCTGGTGTAGTTTCATCACATAAATCTCCGCCTTAGTTTCAAGACCTGTGGCTAAGAATCTTCTTACATATTAGCCTTTGGAAGATTCCGGTACCAGAATACCCTCCTGTTTTCGATCTCTCAGTTCAATCGCAACAGGATGAGGACTTGAATATATCAACATATTATACACTGTATGGCTGTCATTTGTCAACTATATTTAGTACGGCGGACGAGACGGTTTCAGTGAGTGGAATTTCATCGCGCAACAATTTGCCGGCTTGTCCGGCAAGGCGCAGGTAAAAGTCGCTCTCAAGTCCGTCCAGTGTTAAGAATTTCGATCCGCCGCTATTGGGCGGGTTGTTCGAACATTTGAAGATGGCGGTGGCTTCGTCGACTTCGTCGAACATTGCGATATACAGCATATCGCAGCCCGCTTTTTTGTTGGCCACCACCTGCGACCACAAAAACTGTCCGTCGAGTCGCGGGATCGAAGCGAGTTTGGCGCCCTTTAGATTATGCCAGCTAAAGCCCGGGAAGAGGACCGGCATGTAGTCGATGTCATGCTCCCGGGCCCAAACGACATCCTGCTGCCAGTATTTTTTTGCGTGGCGATGGAGGCCTGGCATGTCGCCAAAACGCCCAACGCTCCACGGGCTCAGCACATCGGCCATAAGCAGCACGCTATGGAGTTCGGGATTTTGCAGCGCATCCTTGTCTTGCGCACGCCATCCCGTTGCCGTGCCCAGCATCACACTGCATCCGCCTGCTTTGAATTTTTTAATCAGTTCCGCACACTCCTGGAAACCGGGCCGCCGTTTTATCTCGTTGTTGAAACCAACACCCCAGATGGCCACTAACGGCTTTCCATTATGATGCTGGAAGGCTGGATCTTCGGTAATGTGCATTTTGTCGCGCAGCATGCGCCAGTCGTCGAACACCTTTATGATATATTTATCCGGGATTCCGGTGAGGTCATACATGATCGTATAGGTTCGTCCGTAGCGATTGGCCCCTTCACGTGCGCTGGACAGCACTTTGTCTTTGTGATAGCGCATGGTCTTGTCGTGCAGGCCATTGGCAAACCGCTGCACGAAGGCGCCATCGATGCCGTAGTCGGCCATCCACTTAAAGTGGCGGATGACGGTTTTGCGGTTGTGCGAACTGAAGGTTTTGGCCGCCGTTCCGTCTGCATGCAAAAAACCTGTGGTATAGAGTTCGTCGTCATCGTATTCAGAAGTGTCCGGCCATAGATCGACGGTGATATTGCCGGGCGCAAAAGGTTTACCGGTGTTTCTTGCCCAATGCGTCCAGCCGAGATTGGCGCCGTCGCCTTTGCAGTTGAACCAGCCCTGATAGCCGGTCATTACTTTGCCTTTCAGCGTGCTGGGGTCTGCTCCGGGGTTGGACGGGCCGTCATAGGGCTTGAGCACTTCCTCTTTCTGCTCCGCGAACGCTGTCAGCGAGCTGGCAAAGCAGATGAGAGTCAGGATCAGGAATCTGTATGGAATACGATTTTGGTTCGAAGTTTGATGTAAACAATTCATGTTCGTTCCATCCAGTTCTGGAAACAGGCTTCCAGCTCAGCCACCTTGACAGCATACCTGTCTGAATCAGCATTGTTTCCCAATAAATTTTTCAGCTCATGCGGATCGTCATTTAGATTGTACAGGGCCTTTCTTACTTTTTTGGCCGAGTCGTCGGGCCGCATTAATTTCCAGCCGCCTTTCAAAACCATGTGAGACGGTTTGCCTTGCAGATCGCTGAGCCATTCGGTCACCACATAAGTATCTTCATTGGCGGTTCCTTCAATCAGCCCGCGAAGACTGCTGCCATCAGATGGGTGAACAGGCATATTCATATAATCCAGGATTGTTGCGAACAAATCCATGTTTGACACGGGAGCTTTAACTTTTGTTCCCGGCTTAATTCTTCCGGGAAACCTGATCATCATCGGGACATGAGACGATTCTTCATAGAAACAGAATTTACCCCTGAGCCCGTGGCTTCCCAGCATTTCACCGTGGTCGCTGACAAAAACAACCAGCGTATTGTCTGTTAATCCAAGTTCATCGAGCTTGTTTAAAATCTGTCCAACCCGGTCGTCAATTTCTTTAACTAATGCGTAATATTCCGATATGAAATATTGAATCATTTTCGGGTCGGAGTACTTCTCGTCGGTGTTTTTCTTCATGTTTCGATACGGTGAATCCGCCATGTCATCATCAATGCTTACCGGAGGTACCATTTTCTCCGGGGGATACATTCTTATATATTTTTCTGTAGCCAGATACGGAGGGTGCGGGTGATGAAACGAACAGGTAATGCTAAACGGTTTATCTTTTAATTTTTCTAATGCATGAATAGCTTCACCTGCTTCAAAAGCCGGCATATAGTATTGGGCGGGAATCGTTGTAACCCCGTGAATATCCGATTGTCCGACTTTGATGTTTGAATTCTCACCCTTGCTCTTCAGGTCAAATCGTTTATCAATTGGATCCGGCGAATAGGGCCTGTCTGTAAGCGTGTCTTTTAATTCTCCTTCTTTGAGTTTCCTGTCGGGATACAATGGATTGAGATATTGCATATACGCTTCTTTATGGCCCGGCCCCAATTCTGTTTTGTGTATGCCTGCCATTGTTACCGGATTGTTATAGATCTTCGCCCGGAAGGTCGGCGAGTGCCACTTGCCGTAATACTCGCATTCGTATCCATTTTCCGATAAGATCTCGTCGTAGGTCTTCATGGGCATAATGCCGGCGCTTTCCGGAAGATAGGCCGTTTTGTTTGAAATAGCTTTGGTATTTGCCACTGTGCAACCTGTAAACATCGATGCCCTGGCCGGCCCGCAAACAGCGCATTGTGTATATGCATTTTTAAACCAGGCTCCTTCTCGCCCAAGCCGGTCCATATTCGGAGTATTCAGGATTTTATTGCCGGCATAACTCAGTGCATCAAACCGCTGTTGGTCGGTCATGATAAACAGCAGGTTAGGCTTACCACCTTTGCCCCCAAAACCCGGCAATTCTTCCGAGCATCCGGACAAACCCGTAACCGTTATGGACATTGCTGCCGCTTTTAAAAACTGTCTTCTGTTCTGTAAATTCTTTTTCACCGATATCCTTTCACATTTATTCTGAGATTTCCCATAAACAATCGTATATTTCAGCCTGGCTATCCGGACGCATCGGGACTGGGCCTCTTTTCTAATAGAATACCAAATCTATCTCAAAAACTCAAGCCTTCCGACTTCATTTTGAAACTATTTCAGCCATGAAAGATGCTGCAAAAATGGCCGTGATGAACGATGCAGAAGAAGCGGTGCATAATCCGGTGCAGAACACTGCCGTACCCTCTCGCACAGAGTCGCGTAAGAGCAGGAATGAAGTTGACGTAACCCCTTATAATTGCAATGGGATACGACAAGAAGACAGCGGCGTGCGAGACTATGCGAAAAGCACGTTAATGGGCCGGGCTGGATTCGAACCAGCGAAGGCTCTCGCCAATGGGTTTACAGCCCATCCCCTTTAGCCACTCGGGCACCGACCCTCAAGAACGGCGAATTCTACAGATATTTCGACAGATTTCAACAAAAAAACAAGCACTTTTCAATAAAATCGTTACTTGATCAGCACAAAGACCGGTTGACCGCACACCAATGGCTGGGTAAAATGAAAAAAGATGTCAAAATATTGCACATTTCGACAAGCGGCGCAGAATGGAGGACATTGAGATGCTGAAACAGGACAGAAACACCCGGATTAATCGCAGGCGGTTTATTGCCTCTTCGGCGGGTGTGGCGGCCGGGCTTACAATTGTCAAACCCTCGGCGGTGAAGGCATATGCCGCCAACAGCAAAATTGAGGTCGGCTTTGTGGGGCTCGGCGGCAGAGGACGGCTCATTGCCGGTATGATGGCAAAGCACCCAGGCTACCAAATCGTCTCGATTGCCGACTATTTCGACCGTGTCGTCCGCGGCCAGAGCGAGCGCCTGCAAGTCGGCGTCGCCAGGTGTTTCTCCGGCCTGGCAGGTTACAAAAAGGTCATCGCAAGCAAGGTCGATGCGATGTTCCTCGAAACGCCGCCGTGCTTTTTCCCCGAACACGTCGCCGCAAGCGTCGATGCGGGCTGTCATGTCTACTTTGCAAAGCCCATCGCCTGTGATGTGCCGGGTTGTCTTTCGATTCTGGAATCGGGCAGGAAGGCGACCGGAAACAAGCAGGTCTTTTTTGTGGATTTCCAGGTGCCCACCGACGAATTTAATATCGAAACGGTCAAGCGCTGCCGCGACGGCCTGATCGGCAAGATCGGTATGCTAAGCTCGATCTACTGCGACGAGGCGTTCAGAGACCCGCCCAAGACGGCGACAATCGAAAGCCGGCTTACAAATTTGATCTGGGTAAACGATCTCGAATTGGGCGGAGGGATGTTAGTCAATGCAGGTATTCATGCGGTGGACGCGGCGCTGTGGCTGGCTGGCAGGCGCCCTGTAAGCGCGATGGGCAGTTCGCGCGCGGTTAATGCAAAGCACCACGGCGATACGCGGGACGTATATTCGATTACATACCAGTATACGGGCGGCCTGATCCAGAACCACCGCGGCGAGCATCTCAGAAACACGCACGGCTTTACCTGTCGATGTATGGCCTGGGGCGATCAGGGCTATGCAGAGATCGGCTACCAGGGCAAGGCATGGGTGCGCGGCAACAAAGGCGGCTACAAGGGCGGCGAAGTGGAAAACCTCTACGTCGCCGGAATCGCCAGAAACCTCGACAAATTCGCAAACTGCATAAAAGAAGCCAACCACCAAAACGACACCCTCCAAAGAAGCGTAGACAGCACATTAGCCACAATCTTAGGCCGAGAAGCAGCCATGGAAAACGGCCTCCTAACGTGGGACGACCTAATAAAACAAAACAAGAAACTCGAATTCGACACGACAGGCCTGAAAGCCTGATTACTGTTTGGGCCAGAGACGGAAACGTATTTTTGAGCTAATTGGCATATTTGTCGGCTGTGCAGAGTAAAAATGAGAAACACGGGGGTTGCAGTTGCTCGTACAAATAGATAGAATGCTCCTTTCTCTTGGGGTTGCCAAGGCATTAGTTTAGAAAGGACGTTGAGCACTATGAGTTTGGAAATGTTTTTTAATCCCAATTCGGTAGCCATCGTTGGCGCTTCGCAGACGGCAGGCAAGGTCGGATACGAAATTTTAGCCAACATGATTGCCGCCGGTTACAAAGGCAAACTATTCCCGGTCAACAACAAGGCCGAAACAATAGAAGGCCTGAAATGCTATCCGGACCTTGAATCCATCAGCCAGATTCCAGATCTTGTTATAATTATTTTACCTGCACATATAGTGCCCTCTATTATGGAGCAGTGTGCAAAGATAGGGACAAAGTCAGTCATTATTATTTCGGCTGGTTTCAAAGAAGTCGGCCAAGAGGGTCGAAAGCTCGAGCAGCGAGTCATTCAAATTGCCAGACAAGCCGGGATCAGGGTGATCGGACCAAACTGCCTGGGGGTGATAGTCCCGGCGAACCATGTCAACGCCAGTTTTGGAGGCAGCCTTCCCCACAAGGGTGGAATAGGATATCTTTCGCAATCGGGGGCTTTGCTGGCGGCCATTCTTGATACAGCCAATTCCAACGGCATCGGTTTCAGCAAGCTCGTCAGCATAGGCAATAAGGCTGATGTCGATGAACTCGACTTGATAAAGGCTTTCGGAGAAGATCCGGAGACCAGGGTTATCGCCGGTTATCTTGAAAACATCGCCGACGGCAACGATTTTGTACGCGCGGCGGAAAAGATATCTCATGACAAGCCGATATTATTGATGAAATCCGGAGGCACAGGTGCAGGGGCACAAGCAGCAGCATCACATACGGGTAGTCTTGCGGGAAGCGAGACGGCGTATGAGGCGGTGTTCGAACGAGCAGGCATAATTCGATGTTTTTCGATCAAGCGGCAATTTGACTTTGCCCAGGCCTTTGCCAATCAGCCGCTGCCTGCGTCAAATCGTGTTGCCGTCATCACAAATGCGGGTGGTCCCGGCATCATGGCGGCCGACGCAATCGAGCGATATGGCCTGGAATTCGCTGTATTGACGGATGAAACGATGAAGAAACTGGCTGAGGGGTTGCCACCGGCAGCGAATGTACATAACCCAATAGATGTCCTTGGGGATGCGTTGGCGGACAAGTACGAATTTGCGATCGATGTAGTCAGGAACGATCCGAATGTTGATGCGATACTGGTATTGCTGACGCCTCAGGCGATGACCGAATCTACGGCGACGGCGGAGGCGATGGCCAGAGCCTCTAATGAAAAAGGGGACAAACCGTTTTTTGCATCATTTCTTGGCGCCGACAAGGTTGCCGAAGCAATCAGGGTATTAGTGGACAACGGTATTCCGCAATATGACTCTCCTGAAAGCGCGGTCTTGACGATCAAGATGATGGTGAACTATGTGAAATGGCGCAAACGCCCAAGAAGAGTTGTCAAGCTCTTTGCGGTCAACCGAAGGAAAGTTGAAATGATTGTCGAGAAACATCTCAGGCAGGGGGTCCGCGAGATCGGTGAGACAGAATCCAAAGAGATACTCGAAGCGTATGGGTTTGTTACACCTAAGGGGGCTGTTGCCGCGACAGCGGACCAGGCGGCCGGCATTGCTCAACAATTAGGTTTTCCTGTCGTAATGAAAATCTGGTCCCCCGATATTCTACACAAATCGGATGTTGGGGGAGTCAGGGTCGGGCTGAAAAATGCCCGGGACGTGATGGATGCATTTGACCTGATGATGTACCGTATACCGAAGAAGATGCCGGAAGCGAACATATTAGGTGTGCTTGTTCAGGAGATGTGCGGCAGCGGGAAAGAGGTGATTCTTGGTATGAATCGCGACCCCCATTTCGGTCCTTTGATGATGTTCGGGATGGGTGGGACGATGGTCGAGGTTCTTAAAGATGTGTCGTTCTATCTTGCCCCCCTGACAGCCGAAGAAGCCAGGCAGATGCTTGTCAACACGAAGACGTACAAAATACTGGTGGGAACGCGAGGTGAAAAAGGTGTCGACATAGATGTGGTTGCCGAAGGATTGCAGAGATTGTCACAATTGGTGACGGAATTCCCTCAGATTCAGGAGTTGGATATCAATCCGTTTATAGTGGGTCCGGCGGGCATTACTCCAATAGCAGTGGATGCGAGAATGAGCGTGGAAAAAATTTAACATAGAGGCGCGAAAATGCAGGAATTCAACTGGAGAGAAAAATACGCCGATAAGGTGGGTACGGCTGCAATTGCAATGAAACTCATCAAGTCAGGTAACAGCATATTCATTGGCACAGGGTGCGGGCAGCCTCAGCACCTTGTGGAAACACTGGTCAAGTATTCAAGCCATATTTACGATGCGCACATCGTCCACCTGCTGACGATGGGGGCGGCGCCTTATGTTAATGAAAAATTCCGCGATAAATTCAAAACGAACAGCTTTTTCATTGCCGACAATGTTCGCGACGCCATGGAGAAAGGCATCGGGGACTAGACGCCGATATTCTTATCCGAGATACCACGGGAGTTTGAGACCGGAAGAATACCGGTAGACATCGCTATGATAAGCGTTTCACCTCCGGATGCGAGCGGCCTGTGCAGTTTCGGCATATCGGTTGATATCGTTAAATCCGCTTGTGCGAATGCACGATATGTGATAGCGCAAGTCAATAACAATATGCCTCGGACATTCGGCGACAGTTTCATTCATGTGAACAATATCGATGTTCTTGTACCCTGTGACGAAGATCTCATCGAAAGCGTAATACCTGAGCCCAACGATGTGCTTAGGCGAATCGGCCTGAATATTGCAAGGCTTGTGGAAGACGGCAGCACGATCGAATGCGGCATAGGACGCATTCCTCAGGCGCTTGCGGAATTCCTGAAGGACAAAAGAGATCTCGGCGTTCATACGGAAATGTTCGGCGACTGGATTATCGATCTGATAGAATGCGGCGCAATTACCTGTGCCAAGAAGTCTCTAAACAACGGCAAGGTCGTGGCGAGTTTTTGTATGGGCTCCAGGCGACTCTATAAATACATCGACAACAATGCATTTTTCGAGTTTTATCCGACGGAGTATGTCAATGACCCATATATAATAGGCCAGCATAACAAGATGATCGGCATTAATGTCGGCTTGGAAGTTGACCTGACCGGGCAGGTATGTGCCGATTCATTAGGATACAAGTTTTACAGCGGGATTGGGGGACAGGTTGATTTCATTCGCGGCGCAGCGCGAAGCCGGGGAGGCAAGGCGATAATTGCGATGCCGTCGACAGCAAAGAGTGGAGAAATCAGCAGGGTTGTGCCGCATCTGACCGAGGGCGCCGGAGTAGTTACCACCCGGGGAGATGTTCACTATGTGGTTACGGAGTACGGTGTTGCGTACTTGCACGGCAAGAGTATCAGGGAACGTGTATTGGCCCTTGTCAATATTGCTCATCCGAAATTCAGGGCGACGTTGATACAGGCCGCGAAGGCTCAGAATTATATCTATGCGGATCAAATTGAGTTTGCTTCTGAAAGGATGTCGTATCCGGAAGAACTGGAACATTACGACACGCTGAAGGACGGTACAGAGATATTCTTCCGCCCCGTTAAGCCAACGGATGAGGCGATGTTGTCTGAAATGCTGTATTCACTAAGTGACAGTTCGAAACGGAAGCGATACATAGCCCAGACTGTTGCCTTTCCACATCAGGATGTGCAGCAACTAACCAATGTCGATTATGGCCAGGATGTTTCCATTGTGGGCAGTGTCCCGGATGTCTCCGGGGAAAAGATTGTTGCTATCGCTCAATACTATCTTGATCCGCGTACTCAAGCCGCAGAGGTTGCATTCCTGGTGCAGGACGAATGGCAGGAAAAAGGCATGGGGACGTTCATGCTTGCATATCTCACGCAAATTGCGGTCCAACGAGGCGTCAAGCGTTTTTATGCCAAGGTCTTGCCGAACAATAAGGCGATGCTGGCTGTTTTCCACAATTCTGGATACGAGGTAAAGACAGAGTTCGACGGCGAAGTCTATAGCATAATGTATGACATATCGTAAAAGAAAGCAAGAAACTCGAATTCAACACAACAGGGCTAAATGCCTGATTGATGTTCCAGCCGGATGCTCTACAGGAACTGCCATCATTGTCTTTGGGCTGATATACTTCTTTTTCACTGTGATCAGACGGAATATGAATTGGGCGAGTCTCATCATTTGTTCGATTTCGATCATGCTGTTTGGCGTATATGTTTATGCCAGCCATCTGATTCAACTACAGGATGTGGAGGATTATCAAGAGCAACTTCGCAGAATAGCCGGGCAGACTGGTGAAAAAGTCGGGTCCTTGCCGTAGATTACGCTGGCTTTATCGAAGCACAACGACGCGTTTTTTAAGGAGTTCAATGATATGGTTCGCTTAGCTGTTTTGATGATTCTGATGCTGCAGGCGGGTGCAACAGGATATGCATGCCAAGTGGTATCTGATATGTCAGGCCGCCAACGATTCGTGGGAGCCGAAGTACCAGCCGGCATTCTCTTCGACCGACGATACGAAGGCTCACTTGTTTTTTACGTCGCTCAACGGCAAGATGTGGCGGTCGGAGACGCGCCTGCAGCAGTTTCCCGGTGGGTGGTCGAGGCCCAGAACGGTCACGGCTGGCGGTACTACAAGGCTTACCTTGCCGACCGGCTTGACGGGCAATGGATACCTCTGGCGGCCGAGAAGGACGTAGCGTTTGCTTCGATGCTGAACGTCGAGCAGCCGGGCGGGCGCTGGACGGACGTGATCAGTCACGGCGGCAGGAACTCGCGGATTCTCGGCAAAATGGGTGGCGGCGGGCATCGGGCTTGGTCCACTGGTATTGAAAGGAATATTGGCGGCGTTCCTCTTACCACTACCCTTCAGGTTTCCCCTGATGGAAATGGTGTAAAAAGTTTCCATGACGCTGTTCAAATATCCCTACCCACAGATGAATGGGTGCACTATGCGGTCGTTTATACGCCGGGAACGTCTATGGAGGTGTATTTGAACGGCGACTCTATCGGTATAGAGACAACTGGTGTTCCGGCAAGTCAGTACAGTGCCAACGGCTGGTCTGTTCTTATCGGCAATCGTCCTGGCTGTGGAGATTGCGGCTGGTACGGCGCTCTCGACGAGGTCCGCCTCTACATGGACGTGCCGCAAGAGTGGGATGATCCTTACAGATTCTTCCGCTGGTAGCGGCATACTGCCCGGGATAAGATTAATGTGTCTGATACAGGCGCGGCGGTTAGAGTCCGGCGGCGGGTAGATAGTATATTCCCGGACCGATGCCGTCCGGGTAAGGCGTGTTTGTGTCAACGTAAAGAATCACCTTCATGGGCACGACGTTGGCTGCGGAATAGTCTTCGACGTGGCCGTCGGTGAAACCGGCCTGAAGCTTGATTGTGATCGTTTCCAGATTCACACGGCCTTCTCCACGCGACCAGTAGGACGACGCAAAATACGTTTCCCGAGTCATGCCGGCGCCCTTGAATTGCTCGCAACTTCCGTAAGCCTTTTGGCTTCGCCAGTGGTCATAACCGAAATAGTCGCTAACGAGCAGTTTGCTCTCCCGGCGAGCGCCGGCTGAGGTGCTGGCGCCCTTGAACAGCCGAGTGCGTCCCTCAAGATAGCCGGTATAATCCCAGTAGAAACAGTAGTTACCGGTCAGCGGATCGTTGACCGCCCCGGTATCCGGGTTGTCCCAACCGTCCTGCGCATCCCAGGCTTCCTGCAGGTATTTGTGTTTCCCGGGCGCGTTGGGACAGGCCATAATGCTGACGTTATTGATATATGCACCCAGATAGGCACTCATGGAGCGATGCACCCGTGGGCTTCGGGCCTCACGACCCGTTATGAGCGCCGGTTCCGACCAGTGCCAATTCCCGATATCACCGCTGGTGCCGGTAGAGTCAGGGAAATGATCGTCGTTGTCAACGGCGTATACTGTGACGGCCTGTACGATTTGCCGTTGATTGCTGCGTGTCAGCAGCCGGTTGGCGTGACGTTTGGCTTTCTGGACAGCGGGAAAAAGAATACCCGCCAGGATCGAGATGATGCCCACAACGACCAGCACTTCAAGCAGAGAGAATCCCCTGTCCCCTTTGATGCCTGTCTTAAACTGGTCCTGTTTGCGATAAATAGCCTGCCTCCCGCGATTGCGCATGCGATCATCGCCACTTGGCGCTTAACGTATTATACACACAATTTTATTTTACCATTTATTCTCGGCTTGTCAATCCAAAACCAATCTCTGAGGGCAGAAATCCGCCAAAACGGCTATTTCCGGGCAAAAAAACCGGTCCACATACATATTTGGTCGAATTTTGCCCCTGAGAAATCGTTCACTTGCGTCCAGGCATTGATCGATAACGGAAAATTCTATCAGACTCTGCAAAGGTTCCGGGGGCGGCGGGCGGCCATAAAATGCGGGAAACTCAGGACGGCTTTTAGAATGTCAAGCAGCAGTCCGAAACAGAAGATCGGCTAACGATGAGTATGGATGCGCGCTATATGGGATTTCATTTCAATCCGGGGGCAAAGGAAAATGGCAGCTAAATGGGAGTTTTCAAAGACCGTGGCGACGCTCTTTCTCGTTTGTATCTGCTCAATTGCAGTTTGGGCGGATGAGGGTCGCGAATCGGAGAAGGGTGCGGGTGAGGCGACGGCGCCTCAGAATTCGCCGTTTCCTGCACCAAATTACAACGGTGATATTTGGACACGTGACAAGCTCTCCGGCGATTGGTACGGCCTGCGTTCGGACCTGGCCAAACTCGGTATCAACCTTGACGTCAGGCTCTCGCAATACTACCAGGGTCTCACCAGCGGTGGTGTAAATACAAATGACGCATACGGCGGGAAATTCGATTACTACCTTAACGTCGACGGGGGCAAACTCGGGCTGTGGGAGGGCTTCAGCATGTCCATGCACGCCGAGAGCCAGTTCGGCAATTCCATTCTCGGCGATGCCGGTGCTTTTGCCTTTCCTAACACGGCCATGTTGTATCCATTGCCGAATTACAGAGGTACGGCGATCACCGGGCTTCTCCTCCAGCAGGCGCTGAACAAAAACCTCGTTCTGGCCGGCGGAAAGATAAACGTCGTCGATTTTTGGACCATGGTATATCCCCATACCGGCGGGGGCGTCGATGGATTTATGAATACCAATATGATCGCGTCAGCTCTGCCTTGGTTGCGATGGGTGAACCTGTCCGTCATGGGGGCCGTTCCGTTAGTGCTCGCAGATGACGGACAAATCCAGGGTGGGCTTCTCGTTTTTGACACGCAAAATTCAACAACCACCTCAGGCTTTAATGACTTATTCGACAAGGGCACCGCGATCCTCGGCTTGTGGAGGTTCTTTTTTGATGTCGACGACAAGCCCGGCTCCCTTCTGTTCGCCGGCGGAACGAGCAGCAGAGACTACACTTCTCTGGAAAAGACAGACTGGACGATCATCCCCGGCGAAGGACTCGTCGCCGAGGAAAAGGATGACGCCTGGTCGGCGGCTGTTTATTATGATCAGGTATTTTGGCAGGCGCCTGACAACGACAAAAAGAACCTGCGGCTATTCACTGGCTGGTCAGTAAGCGACGGAAATCCAAGTTTCGGGAAATGGGGCGGCTTCGCCTCGGTTGAGGGCTGTGGCCTCTTGCCCAATCGCGCCAACGACCGAATGGGTGCCGGGGGATTCTACAATCAACTCAGCAGCGATTTCAAAGATATTACATCCACCGCAGGCATCGACCTTGAGAACCTGTGGGGCGTCGAGCTTTACTATAACGCCGAGATCACACCGTCGATGCATATAACCGGAGACATACAGTTCGTAAACAACCAGAACCAAAGCGACAGTACCGCGGTCATTCTTGGCCTGCGGGCAGTGATCGATTTCTGACCCGGACAAATTAGTTGGTTACCATAGTTATGTGATTTTTTTATGAAGGGGTACGAGAAATGAAAAACACAAGATTGGCATGCGTATGTATGGTCGTTGTTTGGGCGGTGGCCGCAGATACGACACAGGCCCAAACGTCAAGCTATGCTCCTGTTGTGATCACTGAGGACTTCGATGCAATTGCCGCCAAAATGAAGGCCGCCAGGCCCAAAGTCATGAAGCGTCAGATGAACCTGCTAAACGCAAGGTACGACCTTTCCGACAAACCGGCCGGCGGCGTTACGATGTCTCGCGGAAAGCCTGTCCAGGAGGGTGTCCGTGCGAAGATTCGCCGCGGCATCTCATGGCAGAAGCTGGCCATGATGAAGCCCGATGAAATTCGCAGGAAAGGGCTGTTCCCGAAAGGGTTTCTGCCGTTGCCTCACCCCAACCATAATGAAGGGGGAATGGTTTTTCCGCAGTTCGTAATCGACGAAATTAACAGACAGGAACAACGGGACCTGACGCGATTTGACCTCGACTTCGATCTTCCCGATCATTTCCTGCCCGAGTTTCCTGCGCCGATTTACCTGACCACCCGCCTCGATCTTGGCGACGTTTCACAGGGCAAAGTTGTCACGATCGACAATTATTATGAGCTTTTTAACGGCATACTCAACCCGAAGCAAATCGAGGGTCTTCGATTGCTGGTCACGCCGTTTCCTCAACAGCAGTTCAATCAAACTGAAGATCGCCGGAGCCAACGACCGAGCAGAGGCGTGTCCTGCTTTGACTGTCATTCCAACGGGCATACCGCGGCGCCGACCCACCTGGTGGGCGACATTCGGCCGCAGAAGTTCCGACACCGACTCGACACACCGAGCCTGCGAGGTGTCAATATTCAGCGTCTGTTCGGCTCGCAACGTGCGCTCAAGAGCGTCGAGGACTTCACCGAGTTTGAGCAGCGAGCCGCGTATTTTGACGGTGATCCTGTGATCGCAACCAAGAAAGGCGCAAACATTCTCGAACGCGGAAGCCAGGTCCACTTCATGGCCGAATTCCAGGCATTGCTGGACTTTCCACCCGCGCCGGCCCTGGACGTGTTCGGGCGACTCGACGGCGATAAGGCGACCGAATCCGAACTGCGAGGTCAGACGGTCTTCTTCGGCAAAGGCGCCTGCGTCGAATGCCACAGCCGGCCCTACTACACCGACAATCTCATGCACAATCTCAAAACCGAACGCTTCTACAAGCCGCAAATGATCAACGGCAGATACGCCGCCGCGGACGGGCCGATCAAGACATTCCCGCTGCGGGGAATAAAAGACTCGCCGCCCTACCTCCACGATGGACGGCTGCTCACACTGGAAGATACGGTGGAGTTCTTCAATCTGATTCTCGAAACCAAACTAACCGAGCAGGAAAAAAAAGACATGGTCGCGTTTATGCGGGCCTTGTAGATCGCAGTTAAACATTTTCATTTTATTGTGGGGATAAAAATGAATACGATGAAAAAAACGATCATCACGCTACTGGCGGTACTTGCCGTGTCGACAGCATTGGCTGGTGAAAACCTGCCGAAACCCGATCCGGAGTTCCATGGAAACATCGGCGAGACATTTCAGGATTCAAAGCCGGATGCCGGCAGCTTTCGGCGCCGGTCTGCTTATGACTACTATGCAAAGCTGGATGACGGTCTTGTGCAAAGGGCTCTGCCGCCTTCGTTGTTTGCCGCCGAATCGGAAAGCGGGTCAAAAGGAACACTGGGATCAGAACATAACAAGTCACGTTCATTGCTGGAGAAAGCTACCGATCCCACGTCAATTCTTACTCAACTACAATTTCAAAATATCTTCGTCCCCAACACCTATGATGCTGATGGTTATTCCAATCAAACGATCTTACAGCCGGTATTGCCTATACCCACCGGCTGGGATTTGTTTCCAATGCAAATCCTCAGACCCACATTGCCGCTTCACGTTCATAGCGCAGACCCTGACGGGCCTGTCGAAGAAACTTCCGGCCTGGGAGACCTTTTGGTGATTGACCTGTTCCTGCCAAAGCGGGCGGAATGGGGCACGTGGGGTATCGGACCTGTAGCTATTTTTCCAACTGCAAGCGACGACCGGCTGGGGCAGGGTAAATGGCAGCTTGGACCGGCGGCGGTAGTGCTTTATTCGGGAATTAAGAACTGGCAGTTTGGCGGACTTGTACAGAACCCAATTTCAATTGCCGGAGACAGCGACCGTAATGCTGTTAGTACATTATTGGTCCAGCCGATAGCCACAAGACACTTCAAAGACGGCTGGTATGCGGGTTGGGGCGAAATACCGTTTTCGTATGAATGGCTAAACGGTGATTACAACATTCCGCTCAATATGAGACTCGGAAGAGTGACGAAATTGGGAAATGCGCCGGTCAATATGTTTATAGAGCCGTTCTATACACCGTCCAGTTTTCAGAGAGAAGGGCAATCGGAATGGGGCATTAAATTCAATCTGACCTTCTTGTTTCCAAAGAAATAGTCTTAATGAACGCGTTTTACGTAGTCGAAAAGATAATTGCCAAATTCGCTCAATGGGGGCGGCTATTAAAACTTAGTTTCAATTACGGGGGAAACATGTGTAAGAAAACAAGAACAATCATTATGTTGCTGGTTATTGCGGTAGTGTGCAGCTTCGCAGTAGACCCGGCACAGGCCAGGAAGAAAAAACCGAACATCGTTGTGATCATGGGTGATGATATCGGCATGTGGAATATCGGAGCCTATCATCGAGGCCTGATGGCCGGTCGCACGCCGAACATCGACAAGCTGGCTGCCGAAGGCGCTATCTTTACCGACTACTACGCCGAGGCGAGCTGCACCGCCGGTCGGGCAAACTTTATCACCGGCGAATTGCCGATCCGCACAGGCATGACCACGATCGGACAGGCAGGCGCCAAGATCGGAATGCCTGATAAAGCTCCGACGATTGCCACCGTGCTGAAGGAAATGGGTTATGCCACCGGGCAATTCGGCAAGAACCACCTGGGCGACCGCAACCCGTACCTGCCTACCTTGCACGGCTTCGATGAGTTCTTCGGCTACCTCTATCACCTCGATGCCATGCAGGACCCGTTCAACAAGACGTATCCGCCGGAATTCAAAAAGAAAGGGGGACCTCGCAACCTCCTGCACACCTGGGCCACCGACAAGGACGACGCGACGGTGGATCCGCGCTGGGGCAGGGTCGGCAAGCAGAAGATTGTGGACGAAGGTCCGCTGGCGCCGCACCCCGACATGGGCACCAAGTACAACATGGAGACCGTGGATGAGCACATCCTGAAGTACACCACGGACTTCATGGAAAAGGCGCACAAGGACGACAAGCCTTTCTTCATCTGGATGAACCCGACGCGCATGCACGTATTCACGCACCTCTCCCCGCATTACGAGTCGCTGATCACGCCTGAGAACAGTTGGTCCATTCAGGAAGCCGGTATGGTGCAGTTCGATGACGTCATCGGTAGCGTTATGAAGAAGCTCGACCAAATGGGCATCGCGGACAACACGATCATCGTCGTCACAACCGATAACGGTACGGAAACCTTTACCTGGCCCGATGGCGGCAATACGCCGTTCAAGGGTGCGAAGGGCATGGCGTTAGAGGGTGGCTTCCGCGTGCCGGCCATCATTCGCTGGCCGGGCAAGATGAAGCCGAACCAGGTCATCAACGGCGTGATATCGGGTATGGACTGGTTCCCGACCTTCGTCGCTGCCGCGGGCAATCCGAACATCAAACAGGAGTTGCTCAAAGGCAAGACCCTGGGCGGTAAGAATTACAAGGTGCACCTGGACGGCTACGACCAGACGAACATGCTGACCAGGGGCGGCAAGTCGACCCGTAACGAAATCTGGTACTTCACCCAGACGTCGCTTGCGGCCGCCCGGATAGGCGACATCAAGTATCAATTGCTTACTATGCCCAATGGTTGGCTGGGAGCGCAGGAAAAGCCGGGTTGGCCAAAGCTGACCAACCTTCGTCTCGATCCGTTCGAGCGATTGGGATACGGACCGGGCGAGTCGTGGATGTCGTTCGAGCATTACTACGGACGTGAGTTCTGGCGCTTCGTGTTCCTGCAGGAGGAAGTTGCCAAGCTGGCCAAGACCGCCATCGATTATCCGCCGATGCAGGCAGGCGCGAGCCTAAACCTCGATGCTGTTAAAAAGCAGATCAGGGAGGCCCAGGCCGCACACGCGCAATAGAGACGGTTAATAAAATCAAGTGGGTGCTCCTTAACTGGGGCATCCACTCTTTGACATGAAAGGGGAAAACGATGAGTAGATTTATCAGGAGATATGTTTGGCTCATGGCAACATTGCTGATTGCGCCGATGCCGGCAATACCTGTCTCTGCCCAGCAGCATGATGCATGGTATTACGAATCTTTGAAAAGGAATAAACGATCCTGGAGTCAAGAGGACAAAGAGATCAACAAGAAACTCGCCGCTTTGGAAAAGCGTTTCGGCAAGAAGCCGAATATCATCTATATCCTTGCCGACGATGTCGGCTGGGGCGAGCCGGGATGTTATATGGGCGGCAAGCTGCGCGGCACGCCGACACCGACCCTTGACAGGATGGCCGACAAAGGGATGATGTTCCTTCAGGCCTATGCAGAGCCGTCCTGCACTCCGACGCGTCTTGCGATTAACACAGGCCGTCATCCTGCCCGCACGGGTTGCAATACGGTATTGTGGCCGGGCGGACCGTCGTATCTCGGTCTGGCCCCGGAAGAAAGAACCATCGCTGAAGTCCTCTCTGATGCGGGCTACCATACGGCCATGTGGGGTAAGTGGCACGTCGGAGACACTCCTGAAATGGCGCCGGAGGCTCAGGGTTATGATTACGCTCACTACGGCTTATATAACGGCGCCGTCTGGGGCTGGTTAGGTGTGGAGCATCTTTACAATCGCAAGGAAGTGGCAGGGTCGGCACACTGGTATGATTTTCCCGGTGTCAAAGAGTATGAGGAAAAATACGGTATTCACCTTGACGGCTACATGCGCGGCATTAAGGGTAAGGGCCGCGAGGAAACCGGGCGATTGACGAGCCCTGAAGACATGACGAAGTTCGAGGATATCTCAATCAAGGAGATATGCGAATTTATCGACGAAAAGGCAGGCAGCGACAAGCCCTTCTTCATATATTGGGCAACGTACGCTCAACAGATCGCATCAAGCCCGCGAAAATATCGTCACGCAGAAGGCGTCGACCATGTAAACAACCAGGCTGCTCAACTTGCCCAGCACAATGATCATCTGGACCAGTTGCTCAAGACGCTCGAAGACGAAGGTATCGCAGAGAATACGCTTGTCGTGTGGTACAGCGATAACGGCCCGATGTATGCATTTTACCCGAACGCGGGTTTCTCTTATCTTCGCGGAGAAAAGGGCGATGTGCTCGAGGGCGGTGTTCGCGTGCCTGCCATTGCTTACTGGCCGGGCATGATAAAGCCGGGACAAAAGCCTATCGATCTGCTCCATGTAACCGATATGTTCACGACAGCCGGACGCCTTGCGGGCGTATATGACAAACTTCCCGACGACCGCATCATCGACGGTGTGGACCAGACGGCGCTGCTCTTAATGGGCGAAGGACACGGTCGTCGTAATATGATGTTTCACTATTCGGGCGCAAATATCGGCGCCGTTCGCATGGACCAATACAAAATGCATATCATTCCCGGCGGCGGAAGTAGCGGATTACCAAGCATGAAAATATACAATATCATCCGAGACCCGCGAGAGGAACATGGCAAGATGTACCCGTATCTGTACCTGGTATCACCCTTCCAAAGCAAAATCGCAGAACATAACGAAATGAAAAAGAAGTTTCCCGACCGTGTTCTTGGTCCCACAAAATAAGCTGTCTTGATAATACGGACGAGCACAAGGATAGACCATATAAATAGAGTTAACCATGCAGGAAGCAAAGAAGTTCAGCCTTTTGGGGTTTGGCGTGCAAATGTTGTTTGCGCTTGGGTTATGCCTCAACAATGCCGCCGAGGCAAAACAGGAATCGCAGTCAACAGCTTTTTCAAAGCAGTATACCGGCTCTCGAAGCTGCATTAAATGTCACAAGTCCTTTTACAAACTCTGGTCGACTTCGCATCATGGCCTGGCGATGCAGGCTTTTAGTGCTGAGTTTGTACGGAAAGAGTTTGCCGGCGGCAGCGGTGAGATTGTAGTCGGCAAGAAACGATACCGGGCGGTTATTGACGGCGAAAACGGCTGGATTTGCGAGCGCCGCGGCGACGGTGAAA
This sequence comes from Planctomycetota bacterium, assembly GCA_021160785.1. Lineage (GTDB taxonomy): Bacteria > Planctomycetota > Phycisphaerae > Sedimentisphaerales > Anaerohalosphaeraceae > B28-G16. Next base: position 23,741 of record JAGHBX010000027.1, read on the forward strand.
AGAGATACGCAATCGAACATGCGATGGGCGGCAAGAATGTTTACTACTTTCTGACGCCAATGCAAAGGGGCAGGCTGCAGGTTCTTCCGTTAGCTTACGATGTGCGGAAAAAAGAGTGGTTCAACGCGACAGCCAGTATGATTCGTCATTTCGGCGACGCCGGCGACGAGCGATTGGACTGGACCGACAGTGCCCTTACGTTTAATACATCATGCTACAGTTGCCATGTGAGTCAGTTGTCGAGCAATTACGATCTTGCGACGGATACATATAAAACCGTCTGGGTGGAATCCGGCATCAACTGCGATACCTGCCACGGACCTTGCTTGGAACATGTGAAAGTTTGCGAGCAACTCCCTGAAGGAGATACGCCGGATGATTTGAAACTCATCAGCGCCAAAGCTTTCGATACGAAACAGACGAATGACTCGTGCACTCCATGTCATGCAAAGACGAGGCCTTTGACGACGACTTATAAGCCCGGCGAACGGTTTTTTGACCACTATGATCTGGTGACATTAGAGAATCGCGATTTCTATCCCGACGGGCGGGACCTTGGCGAGAACTACACCTATACGCTTTGGCGGATGAGCGGGTGCGCCAAATCCGGCAAGCTCGACTGTATGCACTGCCATACCTCAAGCGGCAGATATCGTTTCGAGAATACACACGGTAACGGCGCCTGTTTTCCATGCCATGAAAAGTTGATCAAAACCGCCGCCGAACATAGCCATCACGCAGTCGGAAGCGAAGGGAGCAAGTGCGTCTCGTGCCATATGGCTCAAACCGAGTTTGCGCGGATGAGACGCAGCGACCATTCGATGCTGCCGCCGAGTCCCGCTGCAACGATGAAATACAAATCGCCCAATGCGTGCAATCTGTGCCACAAAGACAAGACACCCGAATGGGCGGACAAGTGGGTGCGCAAATGGTACGGGGACAACTATCAATCGAAAACGCTGTACAGGGCGGGCCTGGTCGATGAGGCGCGGAAGAGCAACTGGTCGCGATTGGCGAAAATGCTCGATTATATCACGGACGAAGATCGTGACGAGATATACGTCGCATCCCTGATTCGATTGCTGCGGGCATGTGATGACGATCGCAAATGGCCCGCACTGCGAAAGGCCCTGAAGAACTCTTCGCCGCTTGTTCGGTCGGCGGCCGCGGATGGTTTGGCGGGTAACTTTGCGGCAAGTCGCAACGCCCTGCTGACAGCGACCGAAGATGATTATCTTGTCGTGCGTATTCAGGCGGCGAACGCGCTTTCGGGCTACCCGAGAGACCGGCTGGATTCCAGCGACCTCAAAAGGCTTAATCCCGCATCGACTGAGTTTGAGACATCGCTTAAATGCCGTCCCGACGATACGTATTCTCATTACAACCTTGGTAACTATTATCTCAATCGCGGCAGGCCCGACAAAGCCCTTGAGTGTTTCCGGATATCATCGAAGCTGCGGCCGGATAACATACTGCCGCTGGTCAATGCCTCAGTCCTTTATGCACAGCTTGGCAAGGCGCTCAAGGCGGAACAATCTTTACGGAGGGCTCTGGAAGTCGAACCGGAAAATGCCGAGGCCAACTTCAACCTTGCTCTCCTGGTGGCCGAAAAGGGCGACAAAGGCCAAGCCGAAAAGTGTCTGCAAACGGCGCTGAATACCCATCCGCAATTCGCCGAAGCCGCCTATAACCTGGGTGTCCTGCTCGCCGGCGACCGGATCGACGAAGCAGTCCTCTGGTGCGACAAGGCCCACCAACTTCGCCCGAACAATCCCAAATACGCCTACACCCTTGCATGGTTCCTAAACGAATGCGGTGATTGTGACGCCGCCGCCGGCAAGCTTGAACCGATAGTCAATGAGTCAGTTGCGTACCCGGCGGCTTATTCGCTTCTGGCGGAGATTTATCGGCAGCAGGGAAAACATGATAAGGCTGTGCAAGTGTATCAACGAGCGGCCGCACTTGAGAATGGAGCAGCGGGCGCGGGAAAATAACGGAAGTTGTGAAACGACCGGAGGCGTTTCATATCAGAACACATAACAAACTCCTGAATGATCCCCGGTCCGACGAATTCTTTTTGTATGGCTTTTTCAGGCCGAAAAGACGGCATTTTTCTTCCGGCGCGTTGTGCGGGAAGCTAAAACTTCTCCAGGCAGTTTTAATGTGAACGGCTCTTCCCGCCGGGTCGATGATCAAAATAATGGGGACCGGTGTACGTGTTATTGTGCATCTGGAAATGTAAACACGATTTGGAGCATTTACGGAAGGAAGCAGAAAATGAAGAAGACATGTGTATTGATTATGACAATCGGGATTCTGATGACAATGTGTGGATGCAGCAGCACACCGAAGGCCGCCAGGACGGGATTCCTCAGCGACTACTCACGCCTGAAGCCCGCTTCGGGAGGAAGTTACAGGTACATCAACTCTGGCGCGCTGGGCAGGTACTCCAGTTTCATTGTGGATACTGTTGACGTTCACTTCCATTCGGCAAGCAAGGCTCGCGAACTGAAGCGAAAGGGAGAAATGACCCGACAGGATATCGAGGATCTGACAAACTATATGCATGCGTCGATCCTGAAAGCGATTAATGAAGCGGGTTACAAGACTGTTTATGAGCGCGGGCCAGGCGTGGCGAGAATTCGCGTGGCGATTACGGATATAGAAAAAACCAATGTTTTGTTGAGTGCAATTCCGACAGCCCGAATCGCCGGCGGCGCAGGTGTGGGCGGAGCTTCGATGGAGGCGGAGATCGTCGATTCCATGACGGGCGAGCAGATAGGAGCGGTCGTACGGGGGCAATCAGGAAGCAGGGTTCCGCTTAGCGGCCTGTCCGACTGGGGCGGAGCGGAACATGCCATGAATGAATGGGCCAAACAACTCAAACAGAGGCTGCAGGAAGCTCGGTAAAGACTTCACTGCACAACAGCAGATTTGGCGTTCATAAGAGAGCGTATTTATATTTGAGAAAGGTGTTAGTTATGAGTGAACAGACGGAAAAACTGAA
>JAGHBX010000069.1 GCA_021160785.1 Planctomycetota bacterium
AAATCCACCGTGCCGTCGGCGTGTTTTCCACCGTTGAGGATGTTCATCATCGGCACCGGCAGGGTGACGGCCTCCTCGCCGCCCAGGTACGCGAAGAGCGGCTTGCCGACGGCATTGGCCGCCGCCCTTGCCACCGCCAGCGAGACGCCCAGCACCGCGTTCGCGCCGAAATTGCCTTTGTTGGGCGACCCGTCGGCGTCGATCATGGCTTGGTCTATGGCAGCTTGTTCGGTGGCGTCCATTCCCGTGACAAGCTCGGCCAGCTCGTTGTTGACGTGTGCGACAGCCTTGAGAACGCCCTTGCCGAGATACACGTTCTTCTCGCCGTCTCGCAATTCGACCGCCTCGTTCTCGCCCGTGCTCGCCCCGGAAGGCACAGCCGCCCGGCCGAGCACGCCGTTCTCGAGCAGCACGTCCACCTCGACGGTGGGGTTGCCGCGGGAATCGAGGATCTGCCTGCCTTTGACGGATTTGATCTTAGTGGACATCGTCACTTCCTTCTTTCTATCGGACCTTGTCGATTGTGGACCTTAACCTTTCGAAACCATGGCGGAGTGTGCCATCATATGCGCCCCGCCGCAGCTTGCAAGGTCTTTCGCCGAGGATGTGGAATGAGGCTCGCCTTCTCTCCCGGCGCGCGAACATGGACTGACGACATGGGTACCGTCGTTGCAAAGATGATCGGGCCGCACCACGGGCGGTCCCGCCTGTCCGCGGCCGGTATGCCGGTATTTTGAATCTCGCTTCGGCACCGGCTTTGAGACAATCTTGCTGGTCTGATCGTCCCATAGAGAGTAGAATGGTAGTAAAGACAGCCGAGACTCACTCGGGGGCGAATTGGATTCGACCGGGCGAGTTGAGGTGTCGGTGGCGTGCCGAGGTTCCAAGGAGGCCTCGTAAAACACCTTGGGCTAACTTTACGTGCCGATTACGGCTACGCAATGGCTGCCTAATTAGACAGCCCGTCCCCCGTTGCCTCGCCCGTGGGCGGCGGGAGGGCGCAGAGCAGCGGGCTTACTCGCCGGAAGTGGCCCGGTTCCCCGGTGAGGACATCCGGTCGGGCTGGCCGCGAAGGACCGTGTCGCAAGCGGGCCCAGCGGCGAGAAACAAAACTGCGGCTACGCACGTAGAAGCCGGCACTGAAACGCCACGGGACGCGGGTTCGATTCCCGCCGCCTCCAATTTCATCCCAGTCAATGCTCTTGCACCATCCGCAGCGGATTGTACGCTGTTGCCCGCAATGTCAGGCGAAAGCTACTGCTCACGAACCGCGCGGTTCGTAATCAGATCCATCTTCAGACTGCTCTTTACAACTCGTCGATATACGTCTCGACCGTGTCCCGGCCGTTGTACGGGGTTCCAGGTGCCACGGCAGCCTTTTGCGGTTCGTGATTGTGAACCGCCTATTCGTTCCTTGCTTGGCGATCTCGATCCTATACGAGATGCGACAAGGGTGAAGCCAGGTGCCGGCCTCATAACAGAATCCGCCAAGATACCGCCTGCGGCTGGCCATTCCTTTCGAAGCGTTCTTTGCCCCGCTCCAAGGCCCACCTCGTCAAGACGGAAAAACTGACCTACCCCAACAGCCGGGAAGTGTATTACAATTACGCTTCGAGCGGTCCCGGCGAGGCCCTCTCGCGGCTGGAGAACATCGCCGCCTCGGCCGATCCGGGCAGCTCTCAGAAGCACGCCGTCTACACGTACCTGGGAGCGAATACGATCGTGAAGGTGGCGCATCCGGCCGAAATAGAGCAAGACCTGTGTGGAGTGTTAAAAGATGGATACGAAAGATAGACAGATCGCAATACCCGTTTTGGCGTGTATTTTCGGAATTGTAGCGGGGATTGCATTATCCATGGGGTGGCGAAGTTGGACGGGGAGTATGATGGCCTCTCATAAATCCAAGAAAGCGAACGCTTATCCCACCGGACAGGATGAGTCGAAGGCGCATACGCAGTTTGCAGATAGCGGGGAACATTTGCGGAAACTCAACGAGCGACGCCTCGCACGGTTGCAAGCGAATCGATCCGATGGGCTAAACGGCTTTGTCGCAGCAGCTACAGACGAATGGACTACGTATGTCCCAATTCTGTCGCTCCGTCAAGATAAAGGAAGGGTTCCGACTCCTGAGTTGAAGATGAGAATTGCCACGGTGATCCAGGATTTGGAGAAATGGCGTACTTTGGACAGGGAAAGCAAACAAAAGGTGGTCGAAGCTACTAGGGAAGCATATGCCGCGGTTATGAGGCACATCGTGAATCGGACTATCACGGTAGAGTATCTTGGAAAGAATTGGCGCAACGTTATAGGCGAATTGCAAAATCTCGTTGGTGAGGAATAACAAACGACGTTTGTCCGCCTACTACTGTTTGCATCATGGAAGTTGTCCTTGGGTGGCTATGTGAAATGTGCGAAGGCATGGCGGGCAAGAGACAAAGCGATTAAAGAGCGGAGGGCAAGGTTCGGCGACCCGGAAACATCTGACGGCAAAGACAATGCGTTTAAACATTGCGTCTGGTCATGCGAAATGGCGAGGTCTATTGGGCAAGAGTGCGCGAAGTATATAGGCGATCAGCACGAGGAGGCGGGCAACCGTGGAAAACGAAAACAGAGACCTGACGAGGCGGAGATGGATTATCATAATAATCACATCGGGCGTGAACTAGCTGACATTGGGAAGGAAGTCCGAGAGATTCCCATTTGTGAAATGCCGTGCGACGAGGATATCATAATGGGTTGCGCGTACACGGAGCAAATAATATACCACACGAATTGCTCCGACCTTTGTATGAATGCTCTTAACAATGGAAGGCTCAGATTCATCAAGAAGTCTAATCTCAGGATGGCCCGACAGCTGGCAGCTCAGTAGGTCAACAGCGTTTCTGTTAGCCATTGGGTCCGTCTTAGCCGGAACTGCGATCGGTGGTGTCCTAACGCTGTTTCTTTTGGAGCCCCGAGACAAACATTTTAGTGAAGAGCGATGGAGGGAAGCTGGAAAAATTGGCAATTATAGGGTGCGCGGTCAAATGGCTTGGGATCTTTTCAGAGCCAAAAAGATCGAGGGTTATACTCGGGACGAAGTGAAACGATTGTTAGGCCCGCCAACCAAACGGTACTACTCGCCACCCGAGAATGCTGAATATATGGAGTATTTCCTAGGTCGGCCATGCTTGCTTCACCCAAGCCGCCAGTCTTTGGTTATTTGCATCATCTCAGGTAAAGTTACAAAAGTGATGTATCGCATTCATTAAGCACGTATGCTTGAAAATAAAGCCTCAGTCCATGCATTGAGCGGAGTTTATGCTGAAAAGAGGACTTGGTTGCCATTGGCGGATCGATCTAAGTACGGTGAGCCTGATGTGTTACTTCAAACTGTCTGTTTTTCACTATCGAAGACAGGAAAAACAATTTTTCTGAGCGTCTGATATTGCGCTGCGTAATGTTTTATCTTCCAAAGGGCGATGCGCAAGAAAACGCGCAGCTTCTTTGGCAACGGTGAGCTGTTACGTGGTAACATGTCACGTTATGTCGGCAAAATTTGATTAGTTTGAAGTAGAAGCATATTACTCGGAAAGTGGAAATGAGAAGTGTGGTATCGACACATGTAAACCTTTGCTTGCTAATCAGTGTCTTGTTTGCTCTTGGTGTATGTCTTGGAAGTGCTTTAATTATATGGCTCTTCAAGGTTGAGACATGCGAGTTCAGCAAAGCTGCATGGCAAAGCGCAACGGCGTCTGGAGACTTCTCAGCGAGATATAAGATGGTGTGGGACCTTCTTGAGAGGGAAAAGCTCGATGGATTAAGCGAAAAGGCGGTCGTTGAGCTTCTGGAGGAGCCGACATGGATTGACAAAACAAAATATGACAAAGTACAGTATTATGTGTACAATCTCGGAAATTCAGACAGCTACGGCATGGGGTACAGCCTATGGGTGAAGCTTGTGTGCGGCCGGGTACTATCTTCAGGCGTTTGGGAGAATGACTGACAGCGCGTTATCCGGAGACACCGCATTTTTGATGGCTATGTGCTCACTACGATTGAGATCGACTGCGCAAGGAAATGCTACCGTGACAAATGCTCGGATTGAAGGGACAGATGAAATTCCGAAGTCGATAAATCGGAGCGAAGAAAGGCCTTCAAAGAAGCCTCCGTAGTGCTTTCGGGGTGGTTGCGATATTGGCTCGCGAGGCCGCTCCGCTCGTTTTTTTCTTAAGGGTATGCTATTCATCGGCATTGACGCACGCGCCCGAAGGCATATAGCCAGGCAACTTCGAGCAATGGACACCCCAATGGACATCCATTTAGTGCAGGAGGTCTGAGAATACGAACCTATTGCCAGCGTGGCTGCTTTGATGGGGCCAATCATCAGGGTAGGATAGCCTAATGCTCTATATGTACCCGCTGACCCTTGTGAGATTCTATTCTTTGAGGCATTTTGGGACGGCCTTGGTGCTGTTGAGGCCTACCTGGCGGTGAGAGGAAGTTTTTTCTTCCGGAGATATCCTTAGATTGGGCCTTGGCGACAAGTTACGGATGACTAATTCGCTTCATAGCATCGGAAACCCAGTCAGGTACATAACCGGGCTGAATCTGTATGAGTATGTGGAAGGCAGTCCAATCCTGTCGAGGGATGGCTTTGGGCTAAAAAAATGCTGCAAAGAAGGTGACCGACGAAACAAGCAGAAGTTTCCAGATTCATGTATATGTGCCTGTCAACTGCTCATCCCGGTTGCCGCCTGCATCTGTAATGAAGTTGGCTACGAAATTTGGGAAGAGTGTAATTCCAAAGGGCTCTGGGTTCCACAGGGGCCAGAATTCTACATGGAAGCGTCGTTTGCTGTTTTCCATTTTGCGTCGTTGTGGCACCCCGTCATTATCAGGGAGGAAGGTTCGTGCGAGGCCTGGTTCAGGAGACTTGAACGGAGATTCGAACGGGGAGGGCGGGACGATAGGAACATCGCGTAACATCGGGTTCGTTCGTTTTCGGTGGGAGGTTTTTGATGTTAGGTAGGGATAGTAAGCTTATTATG
>JAGHBX010000347.1 GCA_021160785.1 Planctomycetota bacterium
CTTTTGGGTATGCTGAAAGCAGGTAAAATTATGACGGAGCAAAAATCTGGAACAAAATTCTTAAGCCGTTCGCGGCTGACAGCGACCTGCTGCGCCGAAAAAATCGGCCCGACAACACCCGACAAAACAATCAAGGTACGCTTGTTTAAGGCCTAGACGCTCAGCCGACGCTGGAGGGTAAATTCAGGCAGAAAATCAATGCTTGACAAGGGCTCGATATTCGTGTATAAGTTTGTTAATAAAGGACTTACGGATACTTTAGGCGGGCGTAGTTCAGTGGTAGAACACCAGCTTCCCAAGCTGGATACGCCAGTTCGATTCTGGTCGCCCGCAATTTTGTAACTCGGTTGTAGTTCATATCTTACAAAATCGCTTGACAAAACCATTTCAATCGGGTAACTTTTAAGGTAACCTTTTTTACGATATTGCATGTTACTTGGAGTTACCGAAATGGCTAAGAGATCACGGAAGAGCAAACTGCCCGGATGTATCTACGAGAAGCGGGGACGCTACTACTGGAAGGTGAAACTGCCGGGTGAATCGGACGCCAAAGCAAGGCCGCTGGTCCCGGTCGGAGGCAGATATGCGACTACGGATCGGGCGGTTGCCGAGGCGGTCGCATTGGAGACCTGGCAGAAGGCGGTGTTTGAATCCGATGAGGCCCGTGCCAGCAGAGCCGATATGAATGGCGATGTGGGGTCACTGGTGCAGGCGTATCTTGAGTTTGCCAAGAGCTATTACCTCGATGAGAATAAAGAGCCTACGCGCGAAGTGGACAATATCAAGCTGGCACTCAGGCACCTGATAGACGTGTGCCCGACAATGGCCGCCGAAGAGTTCGGGCCTTTGAAACTCAAGGAAATGAGACAGGCCATGATAGAGACCGGTCTGAGCAGAGGGGTAGTCAACCAGAGGGTGGGGATTGTCAAGCGGATGTTCAAGTGGGCGGCCAGTGAAGAACTTATCCCCGTCAATACCTACCATGGCCTGCTGACCGTCGACGGACTCAAGAGGGGCCGGTCGGAGGCGCGCGAGCCGGAGCCGGTGACGGCGATAGCGCCGTCGCATGTGTATGCGGCACTGCCGTATGCAACACCGACGGTGGCGGCGATGACAGAGTTGCAGCTACTGACAGGGATGCGGTCGGGTGAAATGGTAATTATGAGGCCGATGGACCTGGAGACCTCGGGAGCGATCTGGCAGTACAGACCGGCAACGCATAAGACTGCATACAGAGGGCATCGGCGTACGGTAGCGATTGGTCCGCGGGGACAGGAGATTATCAGGCCGTTCCTGAAGCGGAAGCTGGATGAATATTGCTTTTCACCGGCAGAGGCGATGGAACAGTTCAGGGACAAGAATTTCAGGCCGGGTACGAAGAAGCCCAGCTATCTCGGCAACAGGTACACGACGCAAAGCTACGGCAATGCGGTCAGATACGCCATCAAGGCAGCCAGAAGGGCCGGGGTAGACGTGGAGGACTTCCACCCGCATCAGCTTCGCCATACCGCTGCGACGCGGATACGGAAGGAGTTGGGACTGGATGCGGCAAGGGCGGTGTTGGGGCACCGGAACCTGAGAATTACCGACGATTACGCGGAGTTGGACCAGTCGCTGGCAGGGAAGGCTGCTTTGAAGCTTGGGTGATTGGAAACGAAAGCCCGCCACTGCCGTAGTTATCTTTCAGCAAGTGAATAGCCTAATTGCCGCCCATAGCGTGCTTGAGTATGGCTTCAAGATTTACCTTATAGTACATGTGGCCAGGGACAAATTTGGAGACATCGACATTACATATGTTGGGGGCTGGGCACGAAATAGGCCCCAACCCAATTGGATGACTCAGCCAGAGGTTTGCGGGGCTATACAGGTATTTTAGAACACTATCATTGCTGGAATAACAGTTGTATATCTGCCCGTCAACAGCTTCAGACGCTTTAGTCCAGCCTTCTTTGTTAGTGCCGTCGACCGCACCGCCCAAAAGGTAAACGTCTTTGACATGCGTGTGGGATCGCGTGGAGAGTGAATTGAGCGTGTAATATAGTACCCTCGCTCCCAAAGAGTGACCAATCAATATGAACTCTGTGTTTTTGACCCGGCAGAGAAGATCAGCGAGGAGGATGCCAGTCATGGACGCTTTTACCATGGCCACATGCCAAGGGTTAGAGGCCAGATCTGCGAGAAACGTGGCCCACGTTATGGGATGAAGCTTGGAGTGGATTTTTCGTGAACTTCGTTTGGCCAGTTTGATTGCCAATTTACGAAGTTTATTGCCTGACACATCTTTGAACGCGAGTTGGCCAAGGTTCCTGAGTGTCTTCGATTCCCATTTGAGGTGATACCATGGATTCTTGGAAAAAAAGGGTCGCAGACCTTGTCGCCATTCGTATGTATCGGTGTTTTTCTGATTCAAGAAGCCATCAACAAAAATGATCGCAGGCGATTTGCCTTCGTTGCATTTGTCCACTGAAAAGTCTTTGATGGCACCTGCATACCTGTTCATGTGTCTGAAAGATGCGCGAAGGATGCGATTGTGCCGTCGTGCTCTGCACATAGTTCGTGGTTCCATTTCATCTTCATGTTCTTGAAACGGCCCTGAGATGCTTGTCGTTCTTGCCAGTCGTTGGGCAGACTTCTTGCCATATTTCGGCAGTAGCGGCACTTGACGGTAAAGTTGCCGCAGCGTTTGCACTGGTAGAGATGACGTCTGAGTTTTCGCGGCTCATGGAGTTCATGGGAAGCGTATTCAAAACACCATGAACAGTAGCTTTCTCTTGTGATGCCCATAATTGCCTCCTTGAAGTGATGGAGTGTCAGGAATTCAACAGGATATAAATATGGTAAGGGGACAAAAACGGGGTGTCAAGGAGTATTTTGGGCGGGTGGTGGTGGCGTGTTGGCTGTGGGGACGGAAAATCCTGCTGCGGCTGGGGGACTGACCCTTTAAAGTATTCCCAGCAGGTCAGTGGCATGTGACAACGGCGGTCGAGTTTGTCAAGTAGGAGTTGCCTGGGGTTAGAATTATGTTGACAGGAATGGTCGGGAGGTGTAAAGTCAATTTTCGCGTGAAAACAGGTGCAGGATTAGCTATAATGGTGGAAAGGAACCGCTTGTCGCTGACATGCGATGGTTATCCTTAAGTGCAGGTTGGCAAGTGAATTATGGGAGATAGGACGAATTCTGTGGATTCTGAGGATGTAAAGTATAGCATGATCTCTGAACAGTTGGATTTGCCTTCGCCGTTACGCGAGTACCAATGGGAAGGAGTCTCTTTCTTCATGAGAAGTGAGTCCGCGTTATTAGCTGACGAAATGGGCTTAGGAAAGACAGTGCAAACCGCTGTCGCTCTAAGTCTAATGCTTAAAGAACCTCAAATTAACAGAGTTTTGGTTGTTGTACCCGCATCGCTGCGGCTCAATTGGAAACGCGAAATAGGGAAATGGGCTCCGGAAATCCATTGTATGATTGTAACTGGAAACCAAAAGGACCGACTGGCATATTATTGCTTGCCGATTCCCATCCTTATAGCATCTTATGAGCAAATACAAATAGATGTAGGGATGCTGTATCCATGTGTGCGATTTGACATAGTTGTTCTTGATGAAGCACAGAGGATAAAGAATGCAGGGTCTTCGACATCTCTTGCTTGTAAACTATTGCCACGCGATAGGTCTTGGGCCTTAACTGGGACTCCAGTTGAAAATAAACCTGAAGACCTAGTTTCAATCTTTTCATTTGTTAGGCGGGGATTAATTAGCAAAGGTTTGCCATTATTTGAAGTGCACGAGCGTATTAGCCCTTTTTTTTTACGACGTAATAAACGAAAAATGAAAAGGCTTGCCAGGCTATACTCAAGTGATTATCATCTGTATTGGCGTGAGGTAGTAAGTAGCCTGAATTGCAGTGCCAGAGTGTTGAGGAATTGGCCCATGTTTTTCCGTAAGAAGAAAAAGAGTAACCGTTCACGGTTATTTTGAGCGTATTGAGCAACGCGCTCAATGTCAAAATACCCATTTTCAACTTTATGAATTATAGCATACTCAAGGCGGCATATCAATATTTCTCTCAAGCAAATCTCTA
>JAGHBX010000536.1 GCA_021160785.1 Planctomycetota bacterium
GGCCTGTTGGCTGAGATACTCGTCAGGACATATCATGAATCGCAGAACCGCGAGATCTATATTATAGAAGAAATTCTGGAATCGACTGGCCGCCAGGAATGAATCGCAGAAGACATCGCAAGCCTGAGACAAGAAGAAGCAAGCCCAAGCCGCCCGAACCGCGAACGGGCAAGCTCAAGCCTGAACAGATACGCATGCTTGTGCCTGTTGTTGCCGCCCTGCTGTTGGCGGGCGTGCCTTTTGCTTTGGGCAAATACATAGAGTTTAACCGCCCGGGCCCTTATGACAGCCCGGCCAACGTCTATTCGGCTCAGCACATATTGAGCGGCGCCAAACTGGGAGTGGATGAACAGACCTCCGCCCAGCCGGCAACACTGCTGGTGAATATCATCGGTGTAAAACTCATGGGCTTTAGTGAGGCGGGCCCGAAACTGATTCAGCTTCTCCTGCAGGCGGCAGCGCTGGTGCTGATGTTCTATACCATCAGAAAAACCTTCGGATCACTTGCAGCGGTTGTGTCGGTGACCGTCGCTTCGATCTATCTGTCGGCGCCGGTCATCGCCAAGTTCGGCAATGTCAAAGAGCAGTACATGATCACTTTCATGGTGGCGGCTGCCTGCTGTTTCATCCTGTATCAGTCAGGCGGCAAATGGCGGCTGGCAGTGTTTGCCGGCGCCGCGGCAATAAATACATGTTATTTCAAAGCAACCGGCGCCTCAGTCATCATCGCCATTGCTCTATTCACAGTGGCGCAACCGATGCTCAAGCACCGTACATGGCGGCGGTGTGCCGTCGACTTTGCATTGCTCACGGCCGGGGCGGTGCTCGGCCTTTGCCCCCTTGGATTTTTCTACCTCTGGCAGGGACAGCTTGCCGCTTTCTTCAAGACTCTTCCATTTGCTGCAATCAATATTTTTGCTTCTCTGGCAGCAATCGTCGTGGCGCTTTCTTTTCTCATCGGCATCTGCCTGCGATACCGTCTGTGGCGCCGGTTGGGTGAGGTTCGGCCATGGATATGGATTGCGGGGGCGTCGGCGATCTTGATCACGTTGGCGTACTCGATCTTACATGTCCGTCATGCCAACGGCTATATTGCGGGTGATGTGGTTTCTTATCTGAAAGATATTCCGTTCGTCAAACTTCTTTTGACGATGAAGGGCCATCTTGAAGTTGCCCGGATCAAATTACTCATGCTGCAAAGAGGCTATATCGGCGGCAGCAAGGCCGTTTACGACACCGCCGCACAAGCCGTCAAGGTGATGAGGTATTACGCAGTTCTTAAAGTGCCCGTGCTTCTTGCGGCAGGAGCTATCCTTGCCGGATGCGTGAGACTGGTTGTACGGTTGTTATCCGGTCGCCGCAAGACCGCTGAGCCGGTCGAGCGGTTTGTGCTCCTTCTCGGAGTGTGGTGGCTTCTCGATATGGCCTTTGTGTGGATCAGCCCGCGTTCATACGAGCAGTATTACCTGCCGCTCAATGCCTCCGCCGCCATGTTGGGAGGATATCTCCTCTGGCTCTACAGCCGCCGACTTGCGCCGGCAGTGCACAAAGGTGGCTGGATACTCGCCGGCGGCATCGGCGTTTTGCTCATGATCATAATGTCGGCGCCGATCTTTGGCGGGCTGGCAAGGAGTCCGGACACGGGCGTTCTGTATAAAGACATGCCGGGATATCTTCCGCGAATGCGAGGCTTTGCGCAATCGCTCGATACAGTCGCCCAACGCCGGAGAGGACGAGTCGATACGTGGGAAAAGGCCGGCGATCATATCCGTGAAAACAGCACCCCCGACGACAAGATATATGTATGGGGATGGGTTCCCGGCATTTACGTGCGTGCACAGCGATTGTGTCCGGCACCGCGGGCGTTTGAAAGTGAAATGCACGTAAAGTCCCCGGCGGCGCTTGGGCGAGGAGTCGAACAATTGCTCGCCAGTTTCCAAAAAGAACCGCCGAAGTTTATCGTCGACACACGCAAGAGGCATTTTCCGTGGAACAGGCCGCCGCTGGAATTGTGGCCCCGGGTGCCCAACACCGCACAATTCCTGCCGAACGACGACAAGAGCATCGCCGCCTATGATCAGGGGTATGCAAAGGCCCTGCTCGATCAAATCGACGCCGACGAGGCGGCCCGTTACAAGGCCATGGCGCCTTTCAGGCGATATGTAATGAGCAACTATTCCGTTGTCGGCGGGGATTTTGGCAAGCACGTTGTGTTTGTAAGAAAGGCCGGCAAAACGGATTAAGCCTGTGAGGATAACATCATAATGCGACTTCTGATGAGCAATTACGAGTTTCCTCCCATCGGCGGCGGGGCCGGGCGGGCGAATCTCAATCTTCTCAGGGAATTTGCCGGTCGCGACGAGATAACTATCGACCTGGTTACGTCGGCGCCGCAGCGGGGCTTTGCCGTTGAACAGTTCGCACCCAATATCGCAATCCACAAGGTCGGAGTCAAAAAGAAGAACCTCCACTTCTGGAAACGCAGCGAAGTTGGCGAATGGCTCATCAAGGCCGGCTTCTATTATCGAAAGCTGCTCGGCCTAAACAAGTATGACCTGGCCCATGCCTTTTTCGCCTTCCCGACCGGCTGGCTTTGTTATCGGCACGCTGCAAAGATTCCCTATGTAATCTCGCTGCGAGGTTCGGATGTGCCCGGTTACAACACGCGTCTCGGGCTGGATTACAGGCTTCTTTCGCCTGTCTTTGGCAGGATATGGAAATCCGCATCGGCGGTCATTGCAAATTCCGCGGGGCTCGCCGATCTGGCAAAGCGGTTTGTCGACGATATCGATATCGGCGTCATCTACAACGGCGTCGACAGCGTCGGTTTCTTTGCTTCGGCGGAGGGCAAGCCCGCCGATCCGGTCAGGCTGCTGACCGTCAGCAGGCTGATCGGGAGAAAACGTATCGACCTGTTGATAGAAGCCGTCGCCCTGCTGAAACAATGGGGTATCGAGGTGCGGTTGAATATCGCCGGCGACGGCAATCTCCTTGACGAGTTGCAAACGCTCGTCAAACAACTGAACCTTGGCGAAGAGGTAAACTTCATCGGTCTTGTCGAAGCAGAGGATATGCCCGCCGTCTACCGCGCCAACGACATCTTCGTCATGAGCAGCGCCCACGAGGGCATGAGCAACGCAATGCTCGAAGCCATGGCCTCGGGATTGCCCATTGTCACCACTCGCTGCGAAGGCGTCGATGAATTGATCGCGGACAATGGCATTGTCGTCAACGAGTTCGACGCCGAGTCTATTGCCGGCGGGGTCAAACAACTCATTGAGGACGGTCAACGATACCTGGCGATGTGCCAAACGGCAAGAAAACGAGCCGAAGAATTCTCCTGGGCGCATGTCGCCGAACAGTATCTGGATTGCTATCGCAGGCTGCTTGCAAACGCGGGCGCCGGCGGCTGAAAAGGACATAAAATCATGTGCGGCATCGCCGGATTCAACTGGAAAAACCAAAACGTTCTGCAAAAGATGACGCGGAGTCTGGCACACCGGGGCCCCGACGATGAGGGGTTGTTCGTCGACGATGCCGTCTCATTAGGTCATCGCCGACTGTCGATCCTGGACATATCTGCGAAAGGCCACCAGCCGATGCGGTTTGAAAACCTTGTTATTACCTATAACGGCGAGGTCTATAACTTCAAACAAATCAAAAAGCAGCTCGAATCCAAAGGTTACACGTTTGTCTCCGACACGGATACCGAAGTGGTGTTGTACAGCTATCATTTGTGGGGGGCGGCATGTGTCGAGAGATTCAACGGCATGTGGGCTTTCTGTATTTACGACAAGAACAAGCACACCCTGTTTCTTTCGCGGGACCGCTTCGGAATCAAACCTCTGTACTACTATTTCGACGGCGGGCAATTCGTCTTCGCCTCCGAACTCAAGGCCATTCGACAACACGATCTATCGCTTAACATCGATAAGACAGGGCTCAATTCGTTCTTCTACCAGAAATATATCGGCGGCGAGCGGACCGTATTTGAAAATTGCTTTAAGCTAAAGCCGGCGGAAAATCTTCTCTTCGACATGGACCGAAAGTCCGTCACTAAACGGCGGTATTACGATCTGGAGGCGCACATCGCCCAGGCCGCCCAAACGCCTCTTGCCGAAAGACTCCAACTCATCGAGGGCACTCTCACCGACGCCGTCGAAAGCCGCCTCATCGCCGATGTGCCCGTTGGCTCTTTCCTTTCCGGGGGTGTCGATTCGTCGCTCATATCGGCCGTCATTGCACGCGGCAGGAAGGATTTCAAAACCTTCTCAATCGGCTTTGCCAACCGCTCCTACGACGAGGTCAAGTACTCGCAACTCGTCTCGCAGCATATTGAAACCGACCACCGTGTCGAGTACATTGACATCGACGAAAAGCTGATTGAACATGTCGTTGGCCAAATGGACGAACCCTTCGGCGATGCGTCCGTGCTGCCGACATACCTGCTGTCGAAGATGACCCGCAGCAACGTTACGGTTTCCCTTTCCGGCGATGCGGGCGATGAAGTGTTCGGCGGCTATGACAGCTACCAGGCCTGGAATATCGCCCGGTTTGTCCCCGACACCGTCGCCGCGTTTGCAAAGCCACTCGTTAAACTCCTGCCCCCGTCGGAGAAGAAACTTGCCGCCACATTCAAGATAAGAAAGTTCGTCGACGGCTTCGGCGCCGATGTCAATCGCCGCCATCTGGACTGGATGAGCACGTTTGCGGATACGCAGAGGAAACAGTTGTTGGGCGAGCATTTCGTCGGGGCCAACTGCCTCATCGATACACCTACCGGCGCAAGTTTGCTGTCGGTCCAGTTGAACGATATTCACAACTACCTTGCCGAAGATATCCTCAAGAAGGTTGACTTCGCCTCCATGCTCAACTCGCTGGAGGTCCGCGTGCCGTTTCTTGACCACCGCCTTGTCGGCACGGTCCTGAGTCTGCCCGCCAGGTACAGGATCAGGTACTTCCGCACAAAGTGGCTGCTGAAAAAGATCGCCTCGAATTACCTGCCCGCCGAAATTGTGCACCGAAAAAAGAGAGGCTTTACCGTTCCGATCTCGGCATGGATAAGAAAAAGCGAACTGATCAGACAATACATCACGGACCGAAGCTGCTACACCGCCGACATGCTGAACTACGACCACGTCCAGCACCTCATGACCAACCACCTAAACAAAAAGGCCGACAACGCCCGCCAACTCTGGCTGGTCTTTGTATTAAACTATTGGAACACGCAGTTCAATCCAACTGCACATTGAAATCGCGAAGCACATCTAAAGCGACTTCCCGGAGCCTCATCCTGCCGTCGCTGACTGAGTTGACAACGTTGTTTTGGTGGCAAACGATCAGGCGGTAGCAACCCTTTGTTACCTGTTTGAACTGGTGCCATTTTACATGTTTTTTTAGTTTTGCGTGCTGGGCGATTAACACTGTTTTTGCGTTGTCTTTCCATTCTATCATGGTCGGGTTATTTCCTACCTGGCGGTTTAGGCGGTAGTACCATTTCCACCGGTGGTGGTAGATTTTTTTTGTGTTCAGATCGAGCCAGTAGCTTTGATAGAGTTCGACAAGTCTTGTTGGTTTGGCGTATCTGGTCTGGATAAGCTTTACAAAATCTTTGTGCCATGCATCGTCGTTATCGATCCGGGAGGTTATGACGATCGATTCGGCGGTTTGAATTTCTTTTTGCAGCATTTGGTTCTGGCCGCCCCTGAAGGGGAGAATGTGCATGTTGTCAGGTGCGACATCTTCGATTTGATGTATAAGGGGGGCGGGGGTGTTTCGGTCGATGAATACGAGCCATTTGAAATCCTGACAGGTCTGGTGTTTCAATGAAGGGACGGTAAATCTCGTAAAAAGGTCCAGCCGCCGGGCCATCCATTCGTCGGGGTCGCAGCCGATTTTGTCCCGGATGGATTTGTCGGTATATAACGACAAATTATAACGAGTGACAACAAAGTGAGAAATTTTGTCTTCCATGAGAACCTTCAAAAAAACCGCTTGCTATTATATATCGACATGTAGTCTCAAACAACACAGAATGTTCGAGTATTATGCCGATAAAGCCGGCCAGGGCAAGACTAAAGAAATAATTTTGTACAACAATGTTTTTTCTCTTGACATTGCTTCCTTTTGGTCCCATAATGTACAGTTATATACTAAAAATTGCGCGCCGCCGGGGCTCGCAACGGTTGCTGATACATTGTATTTTGAAGGGAGAATGAAATGAGATGGACTGTAACAAAATGGCGGCTTATTGCGGTACTGCCCATGATCCTGGTTTGTTCGAGCTGGGGCGTAACCCTTTTCGAGTCCGGCTATCAGGTTGAGACCTATGCAACGTATGATGTCAGCACGAATGGCAACATGCGGGACATAACATTTGGCCCGGACCAAACCTTGTACATCACATACAATGTCAGTTCCACTATGCGCGACGGCTCCGTATATAAGCTGGCGATTGACGGATCGGTTAGTCAATTAGCCGATGGCTTCTTCTACCCCAACAATATTGTTTCGGGAGCCGGAACAGCTTATGAGGACTATCTATATGTCTGCGACAAACAGGAAACCACCACATGGGACAAGGGTGAAGTAACACGGATTGATCTGGCCGGGAATAAAACACCATTTGCCGGTTCCGGGCTGGACCAGCCTGTAGCTGTTGAAATTGATCGCACCGGCAGATACGGCGGGTACATGTTTGTTGCCAGCGGCGGTTGGGATCGCATAAGCTCAATACTGCCGACCGGAGAAGTCGAATTGTTCTATTATCTGGGTGGCCATTCGGGTACACCCTGGGATATTGCCTTTGACCCGACTGATCGGTATCAAGGGCTTATGTATGTAGCGACCGAGATACTCGATGACCCGACAATCAGCGGCATCCTGACTTTTGATCCTGATGCGAATATGAGCAGATTCGCACCCGACATTATTAAGGCTTGGGATTTGGAATTTGATACGACGGAAACTATGTTTGGCGGAGATTTATTTATTTACGGCAGTGCCGGTTACGGTCCGCGTCTCTTCAGGGTAGCTCCGGATGGTTCCGCAGAAGCCTTTGCCTGGTTAGCAAACGGAACGTTCACATTCGGTCCCGACGGGGCGATTTATGTTTACGAACAAATCGGAACTTCCGCAGTCATCAGCAGAATATTTGACCCTTCGCCGCCATTCATCCTGCCTGATGACCCTTATACCGCGACTGTTGAGAGCATCGGGGCCGCGATTACGGCCAAGCGCGAAGCGATTGCGGTCATTACTTCAGGCATGGACAAGGAACGGGCGGCACTGGAGGCGATCAATGCACTGCGGGCAACCGGCGAAGTGAAACTGGTGAATATCCGCAAGA
>JAGHBX010000299.1 GCA_021160785.1 Planctomycetota bacterium
CCATTGAGGATAAATAATCCGCAATAGAGCCTGCATCATCACGCAAGCCTGTTTTCCTGAGATGAGAAAGCCTTTTTCTGCTTGACTTGCCCTTGTCAGAGCGTATAATATCGATATGGCAGGTGTTGCTGGATTTTACTTCAATTATGTCGTTTCAAGCCGCATGGTCGGTGTTTGCGGCGCGCCATGCGCAACCGTTGATGTCCCTGCCTCAGCATTGTGTCCCCGGTTCGACAAAAGTGGATTCCAATTTTAAGGAATTGGCAATGAAGAAAGCCAAAGGTTTTACACTCATCGAATTGCTCGTAGTTATCGCAATTATTGCAATGTTGTTGGCAATCCTGGTTCCGGGCCTGAAAAGGGCAAAAGAATATGCCAAGAACATCGTTTGTCGCACGAACTGTCGGTCGTTAGCCCTGGCAACTAATTTATATGCTGATGAGAACGACCAGAAATTCTTTGCCTATATGTCCGGGCTGTACATTAACCAGCTTTCTCCGTACATAGACGATTGCGACAAAGTGCGCTTTTGTCCTTCAACCATAATCCATAAGGCAAACCCAAACAGCGGCTACTGGGGCAATTCCAGGGAAGCCTGGCGTTGGGTCAACGGAACAACGGAGCCCGAAAACGGTTCCTATGGGCTTAGCGGCTGGTGTTACAGTTACCCCTCTCCGTTGAATTGGGTGGGAATTGCTGAATCGACAAGATATCCGTGGCCTATCTACGGAAGCATCAAGATGCCTGCGATGGTTCCGGTTTTTTTCGATTGCGCCTGGGTTGATGCATGGCCTAAACATACTGATATCATACCTGCTGCTCTGGACCTGGATGACCCCGGCGGCGGAAGCGACGGACCGGTCAACAATCACATCCGTCGTCTGATGCTCAGGCGTCATCATGGAATAACTAATATAGCTTTTGCTGATGGACATACAGAACCTGTCGAACTGAAGCATCTGTGGAATCTGAAATGGAGCAGGGAATTTGAACCACAGGGGATAGAGCAGACCAGATTCGACGGCACTCCAATATACAGGACGGTTAATTGACCTAACCGACAGCATTTGCAACGGTATTATCTACTTGACTTGCCCTTGTCAGAGCGTATAATATCGATATGGCAGGTGTTGCTGATTTTTTACTTCAATTATGTCGTTTCAAGCCGCATGGTGGTGTTTGCGGTGCCTCATGCGCAACCGTTGATGTCCCTGCCTCGGCATTGTCCCCGGTTCGACAAAAGTGGATTCCAATTTTAAGGAATTGGCAATGAAGAAAGCCAAAGGTTTTACACTCATCGAATTGCTCGTAGTTATTGCAATTATTGCCCTGTTGCTGGCAATTCTGGTTCCGGCTCTCAACCGCGTTAAGGTCCAGGCGACGGGAATAGTCTGCCTGAGCCACCTTGACGGACTGACCATGGCGTGGGTCCTGTACGCCGAGGACAATGACACCAAGGTCGTCGGCCCAACCCCATATGGTCCGGACGCTTATACAAACGAACGAGTTCCACCCACGCCAACGGGGGCGCTTCGAAGGGTGTGGAACTTTGTGGGTTCACCACACGATCAAAATGGCAGCGGTAGAAATGATGTGCTGGAAGACGAGTTGCGAGGCTTCCGCACCGGCGGACTGTGGGGTTATGCCGAGACAGAAAAGATATACCATTGTCTTTCGGACAAGCGATATCTGAAACCCCCGACCGGTGACGGCTCTGGCAGTTGGGGACTGAAGGGTGGCTATCGGTCATATTCTCTCGGGGCAGTATGGAACTGCTATACACCCGGCTGGAATACCGATGAGAACATGGTGGTGGTCTATAGCACAAGCGAGATTGTCTCACCCGCCTATAAGATGGTCTTTCTTGAAGAGAACGACGGCTACGGCTACAACGGCAATACATTCAACTTCTTTCTAAACACACGGGCCTACTGGGGCGACCCGTTTTCGGTATCCCACGGTAATCGAAGCACATTCGGTTTTGCCGACGGTCATGCCGAGATGCACGAGTGGAAAGATCAGAGCACTCGCGACATGGCCGAGGAAAATATAAAACTGAAGTATCTGTATGCCGGGGAGCATGAGGATATTGACTGGTTCCGTCAGCATTATGTGCCCGGCAGAATGCCCGCGGCGTTAAGGAATATCTGATCAAGCCCCATCGGAGGCGGTTGAATCTTCAGCGTGTGTCTTCCTGCGAATCACTATTCCGGTTGAGATTATTCCTCGCGATTGCTCAGGCGACCATACGATGTGGACGGGCGCTTTATTCGATGTGGATGACGCCCTGTTTTCTGTCGGCGTCGAGCGAGGCCTTTTTGACGGCGTCGTAGAGGCGCCTTGGTCCGCGGACTTTGACAAAATCGAAGGTGGGGTCCGTCTCGTCCTTGGTCACGAGGGTAACGGTTCCGATTCCGAGGATGCAATCTACAAGTGAGCGGTGGAGTTTGAGGTCGACGACGCGGAACATATCGAGGTTGTCGATCTTGCGGCTGAATATACCGCGTGTCCATTCGATCCGGTCGGGGCCGACTTCATAGCTGGTGCTCTTGAGCAAGGCGATTCTATACGTGGCGAACAGCAGCGTTGCCGCGGCAAGACCGAGTCCGGTGATCTCGATGTAGCCGATGATGGCGTTGACGTGTTCGACGGTTAGCTGGGCGGTGGGCTTGAAGAGTCTGTCAAGCGGGTAAAAGGCCATGCCGAGCGATATAGAAAGCATAATCGCACAGCCGGTCATCGGGCGGATAAGGGCAAACACCGACGGCCTGCCCCAGTAGAGAGTGTCATCGTCGTCCTCGGTCTCGTCGTCGTCTTCCTCGTCCCGGTGAAAGGTTTGCGGCGGCGCCGCTGGCGGCGCAGAAGCCCACTTGATGCGGGGATCGAGGAATTCGCAGCAGAAACGGCACTTGACCGCCTCTGCCAGAATGGTCTCCGCACAAAAGGGACACTTCTTTGTTTTCTGTTTTGTCTTTGTTGTGTTGGACATTAACGTTGTCGTCTGGTTTTGTTAGAGTCTAATATTCCTGTAAAACGTTCAGCATTTTTCGGTCGAGTTTATGGCCGTGGAAGTCTTCGTAGTCGACGTCGCTTCGGCCTGAGTCCATGATGCCGAAGCTACCCCGAAAATTCCAGATTGCATAGCCGATGCCGTGGCCGGTGAGAATATCGAGCACGTCGCGAAGCCACGGCAAAACGACATTGTGCGGCGTCTTGTTGTAAACGCCTCCTTCGCCGCAGTGGACGGGCACGCCCTGCTTCTTTATCTCGATCCAGGGTTTGTAGTGTTCTTCGAGTCGTTTTCGGTCCCAGCCGTTTCCGGGCCAGGCTGGGGTGGGGAAGTTTTTACTGTTGACCCAGCTTGCCTTGTAGTGGGAAATCGACATAGGCTCGTATGCGCGTGTACTCTGAACGAGACCGAGATCGGCGAGTTCGGGGCATGGTTTTCGCGACCATTGAAGCCCGTCGATGCTGATGATCCGGTCGGGACTTATCTTCCGAATCGCCTTGACGGTGGTCCGCATGACTCGTTCATGGTCGGCACGCGTCATGCGTTCGGGGCTGATACTGCCCGGTTCGTTGATGAGGTTGAAGCTGATTTTGTCTTTGGATATTCCCTTGTAGCGTTTGGCGATCATGGTCCACTGGAAGACGAAGGCGTCGAGTGCGGATTTATCTTTCCACAGGCTGTGCGGTTCTGTGAATTCGCGGTTGACGCTGTAGCCGGGTCCGCGGTGGAAGTTCAGGCAGACGTGGATATTGTGTTTTTGGCCGAGGTCGATTGCGCGGTCGAGCTTTTGGAGCATTGCTTCATTAATCTTGTAATCGTCTCCGTCGACGATCCAGAGGCGGTAGCACAGCGGCAGCCGGACAAAGTCAAAGCCCCAGTCGCGGATGTACTTGAAGTCGTCTTCGGCAAAGTCGCCCTTGCTCCGCATAGTAAACATGTCGAGCAGGTTAAAGCCTCGCCAGCGCGGGATGATCGGCGGCCGTAAGCTTTTTTGCGCCGCGGACCGGGCACAGACAGTGCGTGTGTACGGCGAAAGGGCCGTAGAAGTGACAGCCGCAGCGGTCAGTTTCAAAAAATCGCGTCGATTGCTCATAATCATCTCCCTCATTTAATCGTCATTTTGCCCCCCGCAGCATTGACTATTTTAGCGTCGCAGGGGCTTTAAGCAAGGCAAATCGCGTTTTGCGGTGTTGCCGGGCGGATATGGTACTTTGAATTGCAGCCTGGTTTTGTTATAATCGCCGGTCCGTTGTAATCGTAAGTTTTCTTGTTTTGCAGAGGTTTTGCTATGGCGCTGCCCGTAGTTGCGATAATTGGTCGCCCTAATGTGGGCAAAAGCAGTCTGTTGAACGCTCTGGCTGGCCGGATGATTAGCATCGTCGAGCCGACGGCGGGCGTTACGCGCGATCGCGTGTCGGCGATTGTAGACGCAGACGACCGCTTTTTCGAATTGGTCGACATGGGAGGCTACGGCATTGTCGACAGCGATGCACTGAGCGAGCACGTGGAAAACCAGATTCACCAGGGCATTGCCGCGGCGAACCTTGCGCTCTTTGTTGTGGATGTTCGCGAGGGGGTCATGTCGCTGGACGTAACGATTGCTCAGCTTCTTCGCAAGAGCGGACTGAGAGTGATCCTCGTTGCCAACAAGTGCGATTCCGCCAGGCAGTCGGCCCAGGCGGGTGAGTTTTCGCGGTTGGGGTTTGGCGAAGCCTTGTGTGTATCGGCGACAAACCGCGTCAACCAGACGGTTCTCATGGAGCGTATTGTCGGCGAACTGGAGCACCTGCCCGCCGAGACACCCGAAAAGGAAGTGATGAAGATTGCGCTGGTTGGCAAACGCAACGCCGGAAAGAGCACGTTGATCAATGCAATCTGCGGACAGGATCGCGTCATCGTCAGCGAGATACCCGGGACAACACGCGACGCCGTCGATGTGCGATTCGAAAAGGACGGCAAAGTATTCGTGGCGATCGATACCGCCGGTGTGCGCAAGAAGGGCAAGATGTCCGGCGATATCGAGTTTTACAGTTATGTACGCGCAACCCGGAGTATCACGCGGGCGGATGTGATCCTGTTCCTGATCGACTCGACGCTGAAGGTTTCGCAGATCGACAAGAAACTGGCGCGTTTTATCGAAGACGAATACAAGCCCTGCATAATTGTGATTAACAAGTGGGATCTCGCCAAGGATTTTGCCGACACGGAAGATTACTCCGATTATCTGGGGGAGGTTCTGCCGGGTCTTAGGCATGTGCCGATCGCGTTTACCACAGCGACTGAAGGCAAAAACGTCCAGAGTGTTCTCGATCTGGCCGCCGAACTGTTCAAGCAGGCATCGACGCGGATCCCCACGCCCATGTTGAACAAAGCTATCGAGAGGTTGTCGGCAGAGAGGGTGGGCGGATCCCGCAAAAAGGGAGGCAACCCGAGAATCTATTACGGCACGCAGGTGGCGGTCAGGCCGATATCGCTTCTGCTGTTTGTCAACCGCCCGGAGTTGTTCGACGAACCCTTCGAGCGTTTCGCAACCGGCAGGCTGAGAGAATGGTTAGATATACAAGAGGTTCCGATTCGTCTGCTCCTTCGCGCAAGACGCTGATGAGATTTACTGTTTGACAGTTGAAATTCAGGAGAGTACCAATGCAGGTCTTGTTAATGATGCTCGGTTGCGGAATGGCGTTCATTGTCGCCTATCACACTTACGGCAAATTCCTGGCCCGGAAGATATTCGGTCTGAATCCGAACGCGGCGGTTCCCAGCAAGGAACTCAACGACGGCGTCGACTACGTCCCCGCATCCAAGGGCATACTGTTCGGCCATCACTTCACCTCCATCGCCGGCACGGGACCCATCGTAGGACCCG
>JAGHBX010000300.1 GCA_021160785.1 Planctomycetota bacterium
CCAATTAATTTTGCTGGCATGATATACTCCCTTAAAACTCATTTCAGGTTATATCATTGTTATCGGACGAACAGGGATAAATACTTGATAAAATAACACTATTTTAAGCGAGCACCCTATTAATCTCTCATAACCTCTTATAAAATAAGAACATAAAAAGCATTCGGACAAACATTATTGCAGATTTGCTGTTGATTTGTTAGTATCTTCGTATTATGAAACAGAAATTATGGCTCACATTGGTCGGTTGTATAGCTTATTGCATTGACAAAGAGCTCTACAAGGCGATTGACTATCTCCGGGAACAAGTTCGTGTGCTTGTTGAACATCAGGAAAAGCAGAACAAGCGAATTATCTTGACGAATAGTCAACGAATGAGAGTTGCAGCCAAAGCCAAAAGGCTTAGCCGGAAAATGCTTGAGCAATGTACAGAGCTGTTCACTCCCGATACTGTGATACGTTGGTATAACAAACTCATCGCTGAAAAGTATGATGGTTCCTGTAATCGGGGCAAGGTTGGTAGGCCACCAATTACTCTTGAAATAGTCAATCTCGTAATCAAATTCAAGAAGGAAAATCCTCGATGGGGATACCAGAAAATAACTGACCAAATTGAGTATCTCGGATTCAAGATCAGTAAAACAACTGTCAAAAATATTCTCATCGAAAATGGTGATCAGCGACAATCATTCTTACCGTCCGGCGACAATTAGAATTTCCGGATAAATCTAAATTGGAATAGACTATTTGAAACTCTGTTAATTTAGGAGATTTCAGATGGTTACAGACCAACAGGTAAGGAGATTGTTTGACGTGCAGAATAAATACGAACACCAATATCAGGCGGCTGATGCTGCTGGCATCAGCAGTAAAACCGCCCGTAAGTACCGAAAAAGCGGCAAACTGCCCAGCCAATGCAGGGTTGAGCACACATGGGCGACGCGCAAGGATCCGTTTGCTGATGACTGGGCTTTTGTCGTCCAACTCATGAAAGACACCCAGGCGGCATTAGAGGCCAAGACCATCTTCGAATTTCTCCAGCGGGCAGAGCCGGGCAAGTATGACAACGGCCAACTCCGCACTCTTCAGCGTCGCATCAAGGCATGGAAGGCCCTGTATGGTCCAGCAAGAGAGGTTTTCTTTTCACAGATATACTATCCCGGTCAATGGGCATGCTCTGACTTCACCAGCATGAACAAGCTCAACATCACGATTGCTCATCAGCCGTTCGAACATCTGTTCTACCACTTTGTGCTGTGTTATTCGAACTGGCAGGCTGGTCGGATATGTTTTTCTGAAAGCTTCGAAAGCCTCTCACTCGGCATCCAGGATGCTTTATGGAAGCTCGGAGGTGTTCCGTCCCTTCACCGGACCGACAATCTTACGAGTGCCGTACACAAGGTTGGTCATCCTGATATTTATACTGACAAGTACCGGGGTCTTTCCAGCCATTACGGTTTTGAATCGTCAAAGACCAATCCGGCAAGTCCTCATGAAAACGGAGATGTTGAAAAGAGCAACGACCTTTTCAAGAAGGCTGTTGACCAATCTCTGATCATTCGCGGCAGTCGTGATTTTGACAGTGTTGAAGAATATGAAAAGTTTTTGCAAAAGATCATAGACCGAATGAACGCCAACTGTCACAAGCGTTTTGCTGAAGAGATTGAGGTGCTTAAATATTTGCCGAATCTGCGATATGATGATTACGAAACCAGAGACTGCAAAGTCAGCAGAGGCGGCACAATTAGACTGCTGCATAATACCTATTCGGTTCACAGCCGGCTTGTCGGTGAGACAGTCAAGGTTCGCCTGTATGCTGATGAACTTCAGATTTGGTACGCACAGCGGCATATTGAGACACTTCCTCGCTTGCGTGGCGAGAACGGCCATCACATTAACTACCGTCACATTATCGACAGGCTGGTTCGAAAACCGGGGGCCTTTGAGAATTATTGCTATAAAGAAGACTTGTTCCCATCAAGTCAATTCAGGATAGCCTACGATATACTTCGAGAAACTTGCAGCATCAGGCAGGCAAGCAAAGAGTACCTTAAGATATTAGAATTGGCTGCAAAAGAAGATGAATCTCTTGTCAATGAAGCATTGCGGTTACTGATAAACCTTGAAGATGACATAAGCTTTGAAAAGGTTAAAGAGTTTATCGATTCAAAGCAAAAGGCGCCTGACCCTACGGAGGTCTATATTGAAGAGGTGGACATCAATTATTATGATACGTTGTTAGAGACACCGGAGTGTGTGTGCATATGAATAAACAACAGCATAAACAGTTGATCGAACTGCTCAAGGAACTGCATCTTCCGATGTTTAGAGAGTATCACCAGGAATTTGCTCAGTCAGCTATTGCCAATGAACTTGGTTATGAGGAATATCTTTACGAGCTGGTTCAGCGGGAATGTGAGGTTCGAAGAGCAAACAAGATTGCCAGATTAGTAAAGATGTCAAAGCTGCCGCTGGAAAAGACATTGCAGATATTTGAGCTTAAAAGGTTGCCGCTTAAGATTCGCAGGCAGATCAAGGTGCTTTCAGGAGGAAGTTTTGCTGATCGAAACGAGAATATATTGGCATTCGGAAAACCCGGAAGCGGCAAGACGCATCTGCTCTGCGGGATATGTCATGAGCTGGCAAGGCAGGGAAGGAAGGTTTACTTCGCTACGTGCGATTTGATAGTGCAGGAACTGTTGAGAGCCAAACAGGAACTGGTACTTGATAAGATGCTCAAGAGGCTTGGAAGGTATGATGTGCTGATGATCGATGACTTTGGCTATGTCAAGCAGAACCGCGAAGAAATGGAGGTGCTGTTTACATTGCTGGCCCATCGGTATGAACGGGGCAGTGTGCTGATAACGAGCAACCTGCCGTTCAGTAAGTGGGAGATGATCTTTAAAGACCCGATGACAACGGCTGCTGCGATTGAT
The DNA here is from genome assembly GCA_021160785.1 of Planctomycetota bacterium. GTDB lineage: Bacteria > Planctomycetota > Phycisphaerae > Sedimentisphaerales > Anaerohalosphaeraceae > B28-G16. The sequence goes on from JAGHBX010000300.1 coordinate 2,937, forward strand.
CGGCTGGTCCATCACAGCGTGATACTGGAACTGAACGTGCCAAGCTATCGAGCCGAGCAAGCCAGGAAGCGAAAAAACAAAGACGTGTAATGTCCGAAATTTTGCCCCCATGGGGGCATCCCCCAGGAAACATTAGTTCATGGAAGAGTTATGATAATCGAAGGGAAGAAATAATTGTCGTTGAAGGGAAATTATAGTTGACGCTGGACAAAGCCCCTGCTCCCTGTAATATCTTAAGGTCAGATGGGGATTTTTTACGCCGGTAGTGTCTATTCTCAAAGGGGGGTATCCACTTAACGCAAGTACCCCCCTTTGAGCAAAAGAAGTGCAGGATAGTTGTAGGGTGTCCCAATTCATCGGGATCAGCCCACCGTCGTTGGCTAAACAGATATTGTCAGGCATATAAACAGGGGATAGCCTCAGCCAAATAGTTGCCGGGAACCGGTCCAGGCGGTCAGTGGGCCGCATTTGCCGGATTGATCGACGGGGCAACAGTGCCGATTGCATTGCACAGGCCCGGCGTAATCGCTGCGACTTTGGCTAATTCATCGGCGTTCAGTTCGTTGCCGACAACGCGATAAATCAGAACAAAGCCATATACCCTGCCAAACCGGTTCAGAGGAATACCCGCCGCAGAAATCTTGTTGAAGTCCTCCGGATCACCCTCCAGGCCCATCTCGAACATCTCTTCAAGCCGGAATACCCGTCCACCACGGCTTATCGTCCTGACAACCTGCGTGCTGAAGCAGTTTTCAAGGCTTGCCGCATCGATCTGGATGGGGCGATCACCATCGGTGATATGCAGTTGGAAACCGTCTCCGTCAAGGAGAAAGACCGCAACATTCGACTTGTCCACCGCCGAGCCGATCATCTTGCCGGCGGCATCAAGAAGTGAAGACAGATCATTGCAGCCCAGGATGGACTCGTAGAATGACACGCCAAATACCAGTGGTTTGAGCCGCGCGATGAACTCTCCGTGCGCCGAAACCATATCATTACACAGAATGTCTATTTTCTTTTCCTGGACACGCCTTCTCTTGTTCAATTCCCGAACGAGATGACACACCCTTTTGTATCGCGATTTATTCAAAGAAGCCCCTTTCAGAGCCGAATTTCCATAAAGGTTCCACTACTATATCGGTCTGCATCCGTGTGCTCTTAAGCAGCTTTTCGCAGGATTCGTGCACCCTTTGCACCCGCAAACCCGGACCGCACAGCATCAAACCGCAGGCGAATCTCCTGTATAATCAACAATCCACGCTAATGCGCAAGACCCGCTAAAATTTCTTGAAAAAGAGCCAAAAATTCCTGTTGACATGCTCTGAATAATGGTAACCGTTCACGGTTATTTTGAGCGTATTGAGCAACGCGCTCAATGTCAAAATACCCATTTTCAACTTTATGAATTATAGCATACTCAAGGCGGCATATCAATATTTCTCTCAAGCAAATCTCTAA
>JAGHBX010000012.1 GCA_021160785.1 Planctomycetota bacterium
CCTTGGCTTCGGCGACCAGGTTCTTGTCAACTTCTGCATCCTGCATATGCCCGTGCACCTTGCCGGCATAAAATGTTTTGTAGCTGGCAAGTTTCAGCAGTTTGGCGACGTTCCATTCTTCGGAGGTGATATGACCGGACCAGATAAACCGCTGGCCCTCGACGGTCATGCCGCCGATGGCGGTAGAACCGTGAATCCGCGACTCCGGAATGGTGCACGAATCTTCTCTGCAGCGGGACATGTATCGCCCGGAAAGCACCGCAAAACGCGCCGGCCCGCACACACCGTGGGGGGTATAAGCACGCGTAAACGTAACACCCTTCCCGCCCAGGCGCCTGATATTGGGGCAGAGTCCGCCAGCGTTGATCGCTTCAACAACGTTGTCGTCAACGAAGATCAACACAATATTCGGCTTGCGTTTTTTCTCCCGGCCGCCCAATAACCGCACAGACAGCGCGGTGGTAACGCCGATGCCCACAAACACAGCCTTTAGAAACCCCCGCCGATCAATTCCCGATACCCTCATCTATTCGCCTTTCATCCGCCATTGTCTGATAACATACTATAATAGCAGTTTTGGCGGAAAGTGCAAGCAGGGGCACGGTCCCGGTGCGCCGGAATGCCCCTGCCAACTACGAACTATGAACTACCAACTACATTCTCTATGGCAAAACAGGTTTTTTCTTGACAACGGCCCGGGATTTTCTACGATTAACCGTGCGGTTGTTTGGCCGCCTTGCTGTTGGGTCTTAATTTGAGGAATTGTCATGGCTTCTTTAATAGTAATGTCGGGCGCTAACGAAGGCGACTATTATCCGCTTGGGCAGAGAACCAATGTAATCGGTAGGGATCAGGCGGTTCCGATCCAGGTCGTCGACGAGCATGTTTCCCGCAAGCACATGCAGATACGCTTCGAACGCGCCGACGAGAAGTACTATGCTGTTGATATGAAGAGCAAGCATGGCGTATTCATTAATAACCGGCAGATATCCGAGGAAGCAGCGCTAAACGACGGCGACCAGATACTCCTCGGAGAGACGACTTTGCTGTTTACGCTGGAAGACTTCGACGACCGTGAAAGTGCCTTCAGCCACTTCAAGAAGGCCGGCGAGCGGATACGTGTCACACGAATTGATGACTGACGGGACTTCTAAACCTCCTGCTCAACATAGCAACGCCCACTTTGCAACCACGCACTGGAGCATAGTGTTGGCGGCTGGCGACAGTTCGGCACGACAGCACACGCAGGCCCTGAGTGCGCTTTGTGAAACTTACTGGTTTCCGTTATATGCATATCTTCGCCGCCGCCGTTACGATCACGACCGGGCGGAGGAGTATACCCAGGCGTTTTTTGCCCGCCTGCTGGAAAAGCACGGCGTTCGCCTGGCCGATCCCGGCCGAGGCAGGTTCCGCTATTTCCTGTTGGCGGCGTTTAAGAATTTTCTGGCCGACGAGCACGACCGCGCCCAGGCCCTCAAACGCGGCGGCGGCAGGAAGATTTTTTCCATCAACTTTGAAAACGCCGAAACCAGTACGCGCTCGAGCCGGCCGATGAACTGACACCCGAGAAGCTATTTGCCAAATCATGGGCGCTGACGGTGCTGGACCGCACGATCACCCGGCTGAAAGCCGAACTCTCCGCCCGGGGCAAGGAGAATCTGTTCGACAGCCTCAAAGTGTACATGACAGCCGAAGCCGACTCTGTGCCTTATCGCGATCTTGCGGGGCGGTTGAACATGACCGAGGGAACGATCAGAGTCGCCGTACACCGCCTGCGAAAACGCTACAAGCATCTGCTGCGAGACGAAATCGCCCAGACGGTCGCCACGGAGGAGGAAATTGACGACGAAATCAGGGACCTTTTCAGGATCTTAGGCAGTTAAACCCCAAAAGATAGCTCCGAACGTGTAACATTTCCGCTGATTTGCCTAATATCAGGGGTGGAAGCATCTGAAAGTGAAAAGGAGATGTTATCATGGCTGAAAAACGAGCTTGTCCAAAATGCGGAAAAGACTTAGCCGCCAATGCTCCGGAAGGCATCTGCCCGCAATGCCTGATGGCAGCCGGGCTGCCGACCGACGCCGGTGCCGACAAGGCTGCCGGTTCCCGCGACCAGGTCGTCATTGCGACGAGCGCTACACCGCCGGGAGGGTTCGTGCCGCCAGAGCCTGCCGAATTAGGCAAACAATTTCCGCAGCTTGAGATCATCGAATTGTTAGGCCAGGGCGGTATGGGCGCCGTCTACAAGGCCCGGCAAAAGCAGTTGGACCGGCTTGTAGCGTTGAAAATCCTGCCGCCGACAATCGGCGCCGACCCCGCCTTTGCCGAACGATTCACACGCGAAGCACGCTCCCTTGCCAGGCTTCTGAATAAGGAGGCTACTGCTTACACGCTAACCCAGGCCGATCAGCGAATGGGCACACCGCACTACATGGCGCCGGAACAGATCGAGCACCCCGGCAAAGTCGATCATCGTGCGGATATCTATTCACTTGGAGTGGTCTTCTATGAGATGCTCACAGGGGAATTGCCAATAGGTCGATTTGCCCCACCATCCAAGAAAGTCCAGGTCGATGTGCGTCTTGACGAGATAGTCCTGCATACCCTGGAAAAAGAACCCGAACTGCGATACCAGCAGGCCAGTGAAATAAAGACTGACGTGGAAACAATCTCCTCTGCCAAATCCACGACTCCATCAGTCGGCAAGCATAATATGCCGACGAGAAGACGGTTTTCGCGGGCTGGCTATTGTCGGGGCCTGCTGGGCGCCGCTTGTGCTGTTTCTGCTGGTTCCGGCGACGTTCATTATGACTGCAACGGTGAGCACTTCAACTAAGCCCGTAACGGCGGCCGAAACTGTGAACCCGCTTCCTTACATACTGCTGATGATACCGTTTGCCCTGCTGGGGCTAATCACCCCGTTCGGTACGACGATCCTCGGCATAGTGTCGATTACACATATCCGCCACTCGGCGGGACGACTTTATGGAATGGGTCTTGCACTCTTTGATGCGCTGTTGTTCCCGCTGCTTGCTTTGAACTGTGCCGTCATCGTAGTCTTTCGAGATGTCGATATGGCTACACCCAAAGTCATCCTCCTGATCCTGATAATCTGCGGCTTGCTTGACTTCTTCCTCATCCGCTGGGCGTGGCGTAGTGTCAACAGCGGTCCCGGGACGGTGCAAAAGCGCACAGACAAAACACACGCTGACGCAAAGGCCAAAGAAATGAAGGGAAGCAGTATGGACCGTATTGGAAAACTTAGTTTGTTTCTTGCTATTGGGGGTATTGTGATCTCGATAGTCGCTGTGGTGTTGTTGGCGATTGCGGAGTGGTTGACGAATTTCAATCCGCCTCTCATTCTGTGTGTGTTTCTTTTTGTCGGGCTGGAAATCGCCGCTTTAGCTACGGGCATCGTCGCCAGGCGAAGCCCGGCCGGAAAGGCGGGCATGATCATATCTGCGATATTGCTTATATTGACGGTGATCAGTGCTCCGATTTTCATGATCAGTCCACAGGAGATGGTCGGCCCGAGCATGACCGAAAGAGAAATGGTTGCTCCGGGCGAATAGCCCCTGGAAACTCCCTAAGGATTGGTATCATATATGCCTGGCCAGTGCTATAGCCGCCCCGGCGACCAATGCCACCACTCCTGCAATCAGTAAGACCCGGGCTTGAGTCTTGTTGACTGTCTTGACTTTGCGATTCTGAAAACAGATTGCGAACAGAACAGGGATAATTAACAAGAGCATCAGTTTCATCTTTGATCCTTTCGTTTGCATTATTTTTGTTTATTTCGATTACCCATAATCAGCCAAAGGGCCGATGTTCTGTATGATAGTGATACCCGGGGCTTGTTTTGCGACAAAAAAATGAAATAATTCTCCAGAAATGACTCAGTGGGCGCGTAGCAGAAGACAAATGTCCTGCTTCTTCGTTAGAATCTGTTGCCCCGCGTGTCAGGGATCCTGACGTGTTATTTGCTGCGTACTTTGACGTCGAGATACTGCACGCCCCATTGCAGGGCCTCTTGGTGGGTGGCGAAGAAGATGTCCAGGCGGTTTCCCTTGATGGCGCCGCCTCTGTCGAGAACCTTTACCGGAGCTGAGTTATTGTACCCGGGAATGAGCATTTCCGTGCCGAAGGAATATCTCCTGTCGGCGGCGGCAAACGTATCGCCCGGGCGTATCCTGTGGCCGTTGGCGGTTATTCCATCGGAGTATTCCCCGCAGCATTTCGGGCACGGGCAATAGGCGGTTACCCGCATTCGCACGGTTTGCCAGCCATCGCCTGTATCGGCGGCATAGCCCGGAACGCAAACGCCCGCCGCCAGGACAATAACGCTGACAACCATCCTGACATTAAGACCAAAACCACGAAAGTCTGAGACCTGATCGGCTCTTTTCATCGAACACCCCCCCTTTATAACACTGTTGTTGTTCGCGTTATTGTACCATAAAACTTGCCTCAATTCAACCAAAAAAGTGGGCTTAAACGCGCAAAAACAGGGTTGTGGGGGTTTGAGCGGAAAAGCAGAGTTCTTATAGGTCCCCGCCGAAAAAGATATGGGGTGGGGGTGGGTTGCAGACCCCCCCCCCGCACTCGCCAGTGCATGATTCGCATTTTTTCCTTGACAGGTCAATCGCTGCGACGGTAATATATAAACATACAATTAAAATTTGAATAGTCGTTTTACGACTTGGGCGTTTCCATCGAAACCGGCAAGTTTCAAAGTAGAGGAGCGTCATGAGTAAGACGGCACCCCATTCATATCGTATGAGATATGTGGGGTGTTGCTCTCATGTTCTCTACGGGCTCTTGCCGGGCCTCAGGTGTGCATGATGTGGCAGTATCCCATATATCTTTCTTTGTAACCGTTCACGGTTATTTTGAGCGTATTGAGCAACGCGCTCAATGTCAAAATACCCATTTTCAACTTTATGAATTATAGCATACTCAAGGCGGCATATCAATATTTCTCTCAAGCAAATCTCTAA
>JAGHBX010000534.1 GCA_021160785.1 Planctomycetota bacterium
AGGTTGTTTACGTCTATGTCGGTTAGTTTGTCAAGGATGGATTTGTGTTTTTGTATGAAGAGCAGGTCGGTGTCGGGCTGTCTGGTCTTGTGGGGGGTGAGTTTTTCGGTGCGGGCCTCTTTTGCGAACGTGTTTTCCAGGTCAGCCAGGATCTCTGCGCTTCGTTTTGTTATGTCTTTTGGGACGCCGGCGAGTTTAGCGACGTGTATGCCGTAGCTCTTGTCTGTTCCGCCGGGCAGGATTTTGTGGAGGAAGATGACGTCATCGGCCCATTCGCGGACGGCGACGTTGCAGTTTTTGATATTGCCCAGCAGGTCGGAAAGCTCGGTCAGCTCGTGGTAGTGGGTTGCAAAGAGCGTGCGGCATTTGATCTTGTTTGCGATGTGCTCGGTGATCGCCCATGCTAAGGACAGGCCGTCGTAGGTGCTGGTGCCCCTGCCGACTTCGTCGAGGATGACGAGGGAGCGGTCGGTGGCGTTGTTGATGATGTTGGCGGTTTCGGTCATCTCGACCATGAAGGTGGACTGGCCGCGGAGCAGTTCGTCCGATGCGCCCACGCGTGTGAATATCCGGTCGACGATGCCGATTTCGGCGGAGGCGGCGGGAATGAACGAGCCGCTCTGTGCGAGCATCGCCAAAAGTGCGACCTGCCGAATGTATGTGCTTTTGCCCGCCATGTTCGGGCCGGTGATGATGGCGACGTCGCCGCTGCCGTCGCAGAGACTGACGTCGTTTGCGACGAATTCGCTGCCTAAGGTTTCGGCCAGGACCGGGTGCCTGCCGTCGTTTATGACGAGGGTCTTGTCGTCGGTGATTTTCGGTCTGATGTAGTTCCTCTGCCTTGCCAGAAACGCAAACGCGGTGATGCAGTCGGAGTTTGCGATCGTCGCGGCTAAGGCCTGCAAGCGCCCGATGTACTTTGCGCATTCGGCGCGGACCTGTTCGAAGAGTTTCTGCTCTAATTCGACGGCTTTGTCGCTTGCGCCTATTACCTGTTCCTCGTACTTTTTGAGTTCGTCGGTGATATAGCGTTCGGCGTTTTTGATGGTCTGCTTTCTGACGTAGTTGGCGGGCGCCCTGTCGGCGGCGGAATGATTGATCTCGATGTAATAGCCGAAGACCTTGTTGTAGCCGATCTTCAGGTTGGCGATGCCGGTGCTTTTGATTTCCCTTTGCTGAAACTCGGCTAACCAGCTTCGTCCGTCGGCCGAGACGCCGTGGAGGCGGTCAAGCTGCTCGTTGAAACCGGCTTTGATTACTCCGCCGTCGCGAAGGTGTGAGGGGCAGTCGGGCTTTATCGCCGTCGCGAGCAGGTCTGCGAGCTCGTCCATGCTGTCGCATCCGCGGGCAAGTTCGCCGGTCAAGGTTGCCTTGCAGGATTCCAGGGCCTGGCGAAGCTCGGGGATTGTCCCCAGCGTGGCGCCAAGGGCGAGCATATCTCGCGGCGAAGCGCGGAAAGTGCTTATCCGCGCGACGATCCTCTCCAGGTCGGCGATATTTCTGAGCGTCTGGCGAACGCGCTGGCAGGATTCGTCGTCTTTGACGAACTCTTCGATTGCATCCTGCCGGAGTTCGATCTGCGCCTGGTCGCAAAGCGGCATGCACAGCCACGATCGCATCAGGCGCGAGCCCATGCCGGTGAGCGTCCGGTCGATATTGTCTAATAGCGAGCCGGCGGTCGATCCGGTGCGTATGGTCTGGAGTATTTCCAGTGCCCGCAGCGATGTGGGGTCGATCCGGCAGAATCCGTGGGGCGCGATTTTTTTTATCGATGAGATATGGCCGAGGGCGGTCTTCTGGGTTTCGTTTAGGTATTCGAGGATTGCGCCCGCCGCCGGTATTCCGCCAAAGCCGTCTTCGATGCCGAAGCCCTCCAGCGTGTTTGTGCCGAAATGCTTTAGCAGTCGCGTTTTTGAAGTGAACGGATCGAAATACCAGCCCGGCCTTTCGGTGACGAGCGCGCCGGTGAGATTTTTGATGTTGGTGGCGAGTTTTTTCATGTCTGCTTCGAACAGATCGCCGCGCATTTCGGGCAGGAGGACTTCCTTAGGGTTGATGCGGAGCAGTTCGTCGAGAATCTTTTCTTCGGGCACCTGCTGGACGAGGAAATGGCCGGTGGAGATATCGACCCAGGCAAGTGCCGACGACTTTGCGCCGAGACCGACGGCGCAGAGGAAATTATCCTCGCGCGAATCCAGCAGCATGTCGTCGGTGAGTGTGCCCGGGGTTACGATTCGCACGACGTCGCGCTTGACGACGCCTTTAGCCTTTTTCGGGTCCTCGACCTGTTCGCAGACGGCGACTTTGTAACCGGCTTGCAGCATCTTTTTCAGGTAACCGTCAACGGCATGATACGGCAGGCCCGCCAACGGGATCGGATTTTCGCCCTTGCTCCGGCTGGTAAGCGTCAGGCCCAGGACGCGCGAGCAGGTCTTTGCATCCTCGTAAAAGGTCTCATAGAAGTCGCCCATGCGAAAGAACAGTATCGCATCGGGATGTTTTTCCTTGAAATGATGAAACTGTTTCATCGCCGGAGTCACTTTTTCAGATTTCTTGTCTGTCATAAATGTACCGAATCTATACGCAGTTATCCCTGTTCCATCTGTCGCCGAATGTATTGGCCTAACAAAGGCACGGCGAAAGAGTATCTTCCGTGTCTGTTCTTATAAACTAATCCCATTCCCGTCAGAGTGGCCAACATCTGATTGACGTGACTTGCGCTAAAAGGCTTTGGGAGCGTCTTTGAGGCCTCGACGATTCCCTGGACGGTAAACTCCTTGTCGCAGTCCGTCAGACCGGCAATTACCTGCATGAGCTCCCTTTGTCTGTCGGTGGTTCGAGCCCATCTGCCGGCGTAGAAATCGTTGTCAAGTTTGCCGGTGATCTGTTCTATTGTACTCTTGATGTTAATCGATTCCTCCGATGTTATGTTCAACTGCAAACGTTGAAGGTGCATATCAAAAGCCTCTTTGCAAATGAACTGGATGAAATACGGATAACCTCCGGATTTCTGCACAACGACCTTGATGCTGTCGGCGGAAAAACGAATCGGGCAACTCCTTTTTTCAACGGGCTTGACGATCGCATCGCGACAGTCCTCTTCATTGAGGCTGTCAACGAAAATGATCTTGAACATTCTTTCGGAAAATGTGCGTGCTTCGACAAGCCTGGGAAACAGAGTTGGCAAGCCTGTAAGGATAAGCATCCACGGAATATCCTTTCTTTGTAAGGATTGGAAAACGTCCAGGAGCAATGAGAGGGGATACTGTTGGTTTTCAGGATGGTCTGAAATGGTCTGTGCTTCATCGTAGGCAAAAACAACACCTCGAAGCCCCTTGAATGTCTTTACACATCTCCAGACAAACTCAAGAACGCCTTTCAGTTTGTCGGAGGCAAGGCCGGGGACAGAATTGTATAGTTCCATCAGGGTATCGTAATCCAGCTTGCACTCAACAACTTCGGTGATCTGTTTGAAGCCAAATGCGGCTGTCTCGCGGCGATCAATCGCAATGTCCGATGTAGCCATTGAGAGGTCAGTGATCAGGCGAGTGGCAAGTCTTTCCTCACTGACGCTTGCCGACTGGGACAAATCGGTACCGACCCACAGCCAGTGTCTACTAACTGCCAGAGGCTTGAATTTCTCAAGCAAAACAGTTTTGCCGACACCGCGAAGTCCGGTCACAATGAGGTTTTCCAATATGGTTGTCTGGTCCAGCAGCGGAAAAAACTCTTGAGTTTCTTTTTCTCGTCCGGCGAGAAACGGCGGCATATGGCCTGCACCGGGTTTGAACGGGTTTTCAGCATTTACTATAGACATCAGTGCGTCCCTCTCAGATGTGGCTAAATTTAGGTCTTTGTATAAATTTAGTCATTGGAAAACCGGCTGTCAAGCGTTATTTCGTGATTTTTCTGTGATTTCAGAATAAGAGTTTGCGGGTTGGGTATTTTGGGATCCAAAAAGCAGTTCTGTTATAAGCTTTTTGGCTTGTGCGGCGTGATTTGGGGCAGACAATCTTTCCAGCAGCAACTCTTGCCTTTGGGTGAAGCAAACAGGCAATGTGGGGTCGAGATTGCTTACTCCCAGAACGGTCTGTATCCTGCCTGTCAATTTGTCGATTCCGTTGCCTGTTTTTGCGCTGATTTGCACTGTGTGGGCGGTATCGAATGGCGTATTGTCATCGCTGCTTGCGGTGGCCAGGTCGGATTTGTTTAGGATGGTGATTAGCGGCTTGTCGGTTTGGATTGGCTGAATCGGTCCGGGGCGGCTTGCGTCGATAACAAATAGGATGAGGTCGCAGCGGCTGAGCAGTTCGGATGTTTTTTTTTGGGCCTGGCGGTCGATGCCGCCCTTTGGGGCGAGGGTGTCGTCGAGGCCTGCGGTGTCGATGAATTCTACGACGAGGGGGGGGATTTGGCATGTGGTCGAGATCCAGTCGCGTGTGGCGCCTGCTATGTCGGTGAC
>JAGHBX010000492.1 GCA_021160785.1 Planctomycetota bacterium
GAGGAGCACCGCATCCATGTACGTTCCAGGCCCGGCAAGGCCCTACCGCAACAATTCAGCAGTGCCCCAACTCGGGGCACTGACCTCTTTGCTTGCGGTTTCAAATTTGCCGGTTTGGAACGTAGCGATCAAAGTTCAGTGAACATCAGTATTAAATTATCCTTACTTATAATAGTATACCTCAACATCCACAAAGTCAAACAAAAAACCCGATAAAGTCAACTTTTTTCTCCTGGTATCCTGTAATATGAGCGTCTCGAGTCTCGGACAGACACAGAATTCTTGCTTTTCCATAATAAAAGGCGATTGTCACGGCCAAATGTTGATGCCAAAAATTGGATTTTTTGCATTTTATTTTGGTCCGTAGTGCGTCGAAAGGCATTGTCTGGCGTTGTATGTCACCGGACGAGAGGATGTAAGTGCTGTGGATTCGGGGTGTTATGGGGTTTTTTGTTTTGTGGAAGCAGGTTGTTGCAAAATTGGGGGGTTGGTGTTAATATTGGGGTATGATGGAAAGCGGCGGTGTATTTGTATACTGCTGGTATCGGATAGAAATGAGGGTCGATGTTTTTAATTACTCAAATTTAAGGAGTCCAGGTCATGTCGAAGATTACACGTCGTCAGTTTGTCAAGCGCAGCGCTGCCGTTGGGGCGGCATGCAGTATCGGTTTCCCGAGCCTCCTCCGAGCCCGGGGACTCAACGAAAAACTCCAGGTTGGATTTATCGCTGTAGGCGGCCGCGCCGGCGCCCATACGGGTGCAGCGCATGGCGAAGGCCTTCAGTGCGTCGCGTTTGCCGAAGTCGACAAGACCCGGTGGGGCGGCGTCCACGGTAAGAAAGGCTGGGAGAAGGCAAAAGGGTATACGGATTGGCGGAGGGGGTTCGAAAATCACGCCAAGGAACTCGATGTGGTTTTTGTGGCGACTCCGGATCACACGCATTTTGCTCCGACGATGACGGCCGTTTCCATGGGCATTCACTGCTACACCGAAAAGCCGCTGACCTGGTCGGTTCGCGAGGCGCAACTGTTAGCTGCGGCTTATGCCAAGAATACCAAGGTCGTAACCCAGATGGGCAACCAGGGCCATGCCGGTAATGGATGGCGGCTTGCTTACGAATACGTTAAGGGCGGCGCGGTCGGTGATATCAAGGAGTTTCACACATGGACTAATCGTCCGGTCTGGCCTCAGGGCGGAGACCGTCCGCAGGGATCCGATCCGATCCCCGCAACCTTGGACTGGGATGCCTGGATTGGCCCGGCCCCGATGCGTCCCTATAAGAAGGACGTCTATCATTCGTTCAAGTGGCGGGGCTTTGTCGATTTCGGCTCCGGGGCATTAGGCGATATGGCCTGTCATACCACCGACGGAATCTACTCGATCATGAAACCAGGCTACGCAGCCACCGCCGAGCCGATCGTCATGACCGGACCCGTCAAGGATCAGTGGCCGGCCGGGATGGTGATCAAGAGCACCTACCGCGCAAAAGGCGGCCTGCCCGGATTCACCACGTACTGGTACGAGGGTAACAAAAAAGACGGATCGCCTTTTATGCCGGAGACTCCCGAGGAACTCTCGAGCGAGGGACGCAAACTTCCGAGAACCGGAAACCTGATCATCGGCACTAAGGGAAAAATGTTAGTCATTGGCGACTACTGGAACACCCCAATGCTGATTCCGGAAGCCAAGCGCAAAGACTTCGGTCGTCCGAAAACACTGCTCGAACGCTCTCCCGGACATCACAAAGAGTTCTTCATGGCGTGCAAGGGCGAAAAGCCCCGTGAGTTTAGTCAGTCCAATTTCAGCTACTCCGGTCCCATGGCGGCAAATATCCAACTCGGCAACCTATGCGCCCGCGCGGGGAAAAAACTCAAGCTGAATAAAGCCGGGAAAATCGTCAGCGATCCGAAGATCAACGACTTAGCCTGGCGCGAGCCTCGCAATGGTTGGGGACCGATGGAGATGAAGATTTAGTCCGGTTGCCAAATATAGAGTTTTTTGCAGATTACAGTATCTTTTCGGCGACCCCGGCAACATTACGCCGGGGTCGCCGGTTTTGTTTATTGCCTGTGAATGCGCGGATTAATACACATCACAGACGGCTATGGAGAGACAGGTTCTGTATCGTAAGGGTTTGTCTATCGGCCGGAGATCACTTGTTGGGCGGCGGTGTCCGGTATCCATGCATCGGTTCCGTTGGCCAGTCGCACGTGCCACCATCCGGGTCGCTGTTCGAGCAGATCGAATTCGGTTCCGGCGTGCAGGGGGCCTTTGAAACTCAGGGGGTAGCCCGGCCCATCGCCCTGCCTGGCCTCGACGGAATCGGCGAGAATTACGCCGCAGCGATCTTTGGTCCGGACATGTTGGCCAATGCCGACCGAAACGGCAAGACACACCGTAAAGATTGCCACTACAATACATGCAGCGACCGTGCCCGGCGCCGCAGGACGCCATATCCGTATTGTCAGGATCAGGCACACAACGGCAAAGCCGATACATGCGGCGAGAAACCTGGATTTCATCGAGAAATCATAGTGCCAGAAGAATAGTCTCTCGAAAACTTTTTTCTCCGTAGTGGCTTCAATTTCATCGAGTCGCCGGCTCCGTGCAAAAGCAAGATTCTTGCCAATGTCGGCATCGGACTCGTCCAGCACCTGAGCGTTTCGGTAGTTCAAGATTGCGTTGCCGACATCACCTTTGAGCAAACAGGCGTTGGCGAGGTTGTAAAAGAGCTTGCTGTTCAAAACGCCGCCCTGGTTGATTATCTTCTCGTAACCCAAGATTGCCTGGCTGTAAAGCTTGCCTGCGGCGTCGGCATCGTCAGTAAGGGTATCTGCCTTTCGAAATGCTTCATTTGCCTGTACGAATGTCGAATGGATATCCTGGTCGGACATCTCGGCGCCTGCTGCATGACAGACGTACACCAGTCCGCAACATGCAATCAAGATCACTGCCTTGATGAGATTCATCGCTTTGTCCCCTTTTCGATGGTTCGCATCATGGCAATAACTTTCCTGACGAGAGCGGGTTCATATTTTACCTCCGTCGGGCTGTAGGTCGAGGCTTCACACGATTCCATGACAATTCTGTAGTCGGATGCCGTGTCGCTGTCGGATGTCGCATCCACTATCACGTCGTTGCAATCGGCGGCGGTCAGGGATTTGGCGAGGCGCCCGAACCTGTCGGCTGCGTATTGTTTCATCGCCGCGGCCAGAAGTTGCGCCGCCTCCGGACCGGGGTGCTTTGCGCTCTTTCTGGCTGCCTTGCAGGCGTTTCTAAACGCAGACCTTCGGCGTCTGGCGGCGATCTTCTCCGGCGTGCTGTGTGTAAACAGTTTTGCAAGGGCGTTTAGAATAAGGATTCCCAACGGTGCGCCCCACAGCATGGCGTATCCGGGCGAAACCAGTGCGGCGACCGGAGAGAAGTACTCATCCTGCAATGCTTCAAGACCCTCAAAATGGGCGGAAATGCCCATTCTGACGAGTTCGACGGATTTGCCGAAGCCCGTAAAATCACTTCCCTCGATATCCGCCTTGGTGACAATGCGTGTGGGCGCCACCTTGAGTTTCACAGGTCTGGTTTTGACCGTTGCGTATCTGCCCTTTGGCGCGTCGAAATAACTCAGGCCGATTGGCGGGATCTCGGCGATCTTGTCGTTCCTGGCGCGGATCGTCTGCGTAAAGACCTTGAATCCGTTTTCGATCACCGGTGAGGCTTGTTCGTCGGAGACCTTGAAGTTCTCGGCTATCGCGGTGATCGCCGTCAGGTCGGGCATTTGTACGGGTTTCAGATACTTGCTTCCGCTCACCTTGATCTTCAGCGTGATAGGATCGCCGACGTTGACCTCGGTGGGTGTTGCCGAAGCTTCAATCGTGTACTGTCCCACCAGCCCGTAGAAATCCGCAGGCTTGCCTTCGGTTGGCACGGGCAGAACTTCCAGTATAGCCGGTTTTGAACGCGCCACAAAACGCTTGTATTGGCGGCGGGCGGCAAAGAAGTCATCAAAGAAACTGTTTCGCCGCCGCCTGGACGAACCCACCGCGATATCGGCGGAGATCGCGGCGGGCTTGATCTCAATGCTGCCGGACTGTTTGGGAATAAGAACCTTGTTAAAGAACACTTCCAGTGAATCGACACCGTTGTGTTTGACCTAGCGCTGGAACAATGTAACCGGCAGGCCGTTTACCTTGTGGCTGTTTTGATTGCGACTTTGCAGCGACTCATCGGTATCCTCGGCATAAAACAACCCGCTGCTAAGCGCTGGTACATTGAACTGGAAATTGCCTACCGAACCTGCTTCGTTAGCCTGGA
>JAGHBX010000557.1 GCA_021160785.1 Planctomycetota bacterium
GCCAGATACAGTGTCAGGACAGTTTGCGTGTCGCCGAGGCCGCGTCTTTTGAGACGATGCGAAAAGTGCTGGGTGTCGCCGACGAAGGGACTCTTTCCCTGGCTGATCCTGAGAAAGGTTACACTGACAAAATCGTAAAGCGGCACGGCCATGACGACCAGGGGCATGAGCACCGCGTAAAAACCGGTCTCGGGCTGTGATTCCTGCTGATAATATGTTGTTCGCAGGGTGATGATGGCGACAAAGTAGCCGACTATCATCGAGCCGCTGTCGCCCATGAAGATTCGGGCGGGAGGAAAGTTAAACAGCAAAAATCCGAGCAGGCTTCCGATGAAGACCAGCCCGAGCGCGCCGATGAAGACCTGTCCCGAAAGGGCTGCTGCGGTAAACAGGACCGCCGAACTGATCGCGGCGATGCCGGCGCTTAGGCCGTCCATGTTATCGAGAAAGTTGAAGACGTTGACAATCAATACGATCCATACGACCGACAACGCGGTTGTGGCGATCCTGTTGGGAATGAAGAGTTCCACGCGGATATCGGCAAAGACGGCGATGACGATTGCGACGGCGAACTGAACGACGAGTTTGATGCGGGGTCGCATCGGCTTGCTGTCGTCGCGCAGTCCCATGAGGTGCAGAGCAAGGCCGCCCGCCAGGACGATCAGCAGGTCGCCGGCTTTGGTGAGAAAACCTTCGGCGTGAATGTTTACCGAATCGTCGAACCAGCCGATCCCGCCGCCGGCGATGCCGAATTTGACTACACAAAGGCCCGCCAGGATGAACAGGGCGACCGTCCAGAAAATGGCGATGCCTCCGCCCAGGGGAATGACAGAGGTGTGGTATCTGTCTGCCGCCGGGCGTGCGACAAAGCCGATGCGCAGGCTCAGACGCCGGACGATTGCCGTCAGAATCGCCGAGAACAGGCAGGCGCCTGCAAACAGACAAGTCGCCAGAATGGTCATGGTCAAAATGATTCGTTCTCCTTAAAACTCTTCGATTCGGTCATATCTTCCGTGCTATAATTCGTACCTCACGCATGGGCGCAATGAGGTGGACGAGAATTCTTATGAGTCCAAAGCCCGGCTCGCCGAGACCGAGGCGTCTTGCCCGGACGGCCGCGAATCGGTCATAACCGAATCTGCCGAGTCCGGCTTGTTCGATTTCGAATCCCACTTCGCTGACGAGGTTGCCGAGGGTTTGGGCATTCCACGAATAGAGGTGATGATTGGGCTCGTCGGGGTTGTAGGAACGATAGCGTTTTTCTTTTTCAAATGGAACGAATAGCAGCAACCTGCCGCCCGGTCGAAGCAGGCGGTCTATTTCTTTCAGGACATCGCCGGGGACGGGTGTGTGTTCGAGTGCATGGTGGCAGATAACGACATCCATAGACGAATCTTCGACGGCCTTGATGTCCTTTATGAATTCTATGCCGTGTGCGGTGACGACATCTGCCAGGTGTTCGGAAACGTCGAAGCCGATTTTTCGTTTGCAGTGCAGTTCGGCGAGGTTCCAGCCCGTGCCGACGCCGTATTCCAGCACGCAATCGTCGGGCTGTACATAGGGGCTGATTTTCTTTGCGCGGAGTTTGGCGACCCAAGGGTAGGCCTCGTCGGGGATAGAGCGTTTTGTTTCGTGGTAAGCCTTCCCGTCGGCGCCTTCGTATCGCTGTTTTGCTCTCCGTTCGAAATCCATATTGCCCGATCTATCGACATCAGACGTTTCTTATCTGTTCCAGCAGACGCTCTCTGACCTTGTTGAAGAAATCATGATACCGATCCAGCTTGTAGTCTGCGAAAGTGTATCTGTAGTCAATCCACGTTCCCTTACTGTAAGTCAGAGTAACTTCCGCGTACATGTTATCGCCGATATAGATGCGATGCGAGAAGTTTTTCGTCGAGGCCAACACAAGTTTGGAAAGCTCGATATAGCCCGGATCGAGATTCACCGGGCGGGGCAGACCCGTCTCAAGCTGCGCTGCAAGCGCCTGCTCCATCTTGTTGGTCTTGTGCTTGATAGCGGCCAATTCGCCCGGATCGATTAGCTTGCCAATAGTTACGAATTGTCTGAGGATGTGTTCACCCGCCTCGTCGGCGTAGTAGTCGGTCTGGGTGAAGGGCCAGATATCGCTGATGAGGTCCGCCGGGCCGAATTCGGATAATATGCGGTCGCGTGCGGCAGTGAGACAACCGGCGTCGGCGGCGAGTATCCCGACGATCAGCTTGACCGGTTCGGGTTTATTGAGCATCCACATTGAAGCTTTTCTTTCAGGGAGTTTACAATCGCAACGGTTTCGACGGCTGCGTTGTCGAGGTCGATGTTTTTGCTCTCGGATTCGGTTCTCAGCTTGACCTCGACCTGGCCCTGGGCGAGAGACCTCTTGCCGATGGTGATCCTTACCGGTATGCCCAACAGATCGGCGTCCTTGAATTTCACGCCGCCTCGAACGTCGCGGTCGTCGAGAAGGACTTCGACGCCTTTTTCCGTCAGTTCATTATAGATTTTCTCGGCGGCTGCGGCGATTTCGTCGGTTGCGCCCGCCGGTACGATGATCACCTGCCACGGCGCTATGCTGATTGGCAGTATCATTCCGTTTTCGTCATGGCCGTTTTCGATGGCCGATGCGAGAATGCGGTTGATCCCGATTCCGTAACAGCCCATCAGGCAGGGCTTTTCCGTGCCGTCTGCGTCGAGGAATTTTGCGCCGAGTTTTTTGCTGTACTTCGTGCCGAGTTTGAAGACCTGCCCCACTTCGATACCTTTGCGGAAGAGAAGTTTCTTGCCGCCGAACGTATCGCCCTCCACCGCGTTGCGGATATCGCACACCTTTACCTTGTCGCCTTCGAGAGGAAAGTCTCTGCCGGGCACGACTCTTGCCAGATGATAATCGGTTTTGTTTGCGCCGCTGACACCTGCGATCATCGCCGCGACAGCGCAGTCGACAAGGATCATGTCAACTTTGTCGATCATATCGACAGGGCCTGCAAATCCGACCTTTGCGTTTGTGAGTTTGACGATTGCCGCTTCGTCGGCGAGTTCGATGTGTGCGCCGCCGACGATCTGAGTCAGCTTTTCGGGATTGACTTCGTGGTCGCCGCGTACAAGCGCCAGCACGATCTTGGCGTCCATGGAATGGACAAGCGTCTTTATCATATCCCGCGGTTTCTTTTTGAGGAATTTGCAGACGTCTTCGATTGTGCCGACATTTGGTGTGTGTACTTCTTCAATGGGACCGACCTGTACATCTTTGTCGGACTTCGGCAGAGGATCGACGGGGCCTTTTTCGATATTCCATGCATGCTGATTGTCTTCGGTGTAGACGATGGTGTCCTCGCCGTTCGGGCAGGGGATGGTGAACTGGTGCGAGCCGGAGCCGCCCATTTCGCCGGACTCAGCTTCGACGATGACATATTCCAGGCCGCACCGTGCGAAGATGCGGCAATAGGCGTCGTACATCGCACGGTAGGATCGCTCCAACATCTCCTCGTCGGCGTCGAAGCTGTAGGCGTCCTTCATGATAAACTCGCGCGAGCGCAGCACGCCGAACCGCGGGCGAAACTCGTCGCGATACTTCAGATTGATCTGGTAGAAGTTCACGGGAAGCTGCTTGTAGGAGTTGATCTCGCCGGCCGCCAGATATGTCATGACCTCCTCTGCGGTAGGGGTGAGCACATTGCCGCGACCGTGGCGGTCTGTGAACTGCCCTAAGGTCTCGCCGTAGTCGATATCCCGCCCCGTCTGCTGCCAGAGTTCCAGCGGCTGGATCATGGGGACGGTTACCTCAAGGGCGCCTGCTGCGTCTATTTCCTGGCGCACGATATCCATAATCTTGCGAAGGCTCCGCCAGCCGGCGGGCAGATACGTATACGTCCCGCTTGCAACCTTCCGCATAAGCCCCGCACGAATCATAAGC
>JAGHBX010000067.1 GCA_021160785.1 Planctomycetota bacterium
GAGCAGTGTTGAGCCGATCTACCATATCTCACAGGACATTGAATTTACCGACCCGGAACATATTTCTCGGTATTTCAAAAACATAACCGGCCAAAGCCCGCAGGAGTTTCGAAGAAACCTTAAGTAATATTCGTAATACTTTAGCCAAGTGACGCATCGGCTTTGTCATCCCGGCCTGCGCCGGGGTTCAGTGTAAAATAGTCCGCCGAAGCGACTTTGCCTGTCAATACGGCAAATATATTAGCCAAATAACCCAAAAAACCACCTGATAATTCGTCAGACCGCGCCTGACTGCTCTCCTTAAACCGTGCTGTGTTTGCACTTCACCGTGCATGCCTTCAACCTGGGCCTGACGCATGAGATTTCGGTCAAAGACAATACCTTCAAAGAAACCGGCAAGCATTAAACGAAGAGCCGACTCGGGATCAATGCTGGGCCTGCCGTTGTTGGAGCAGTAAAGATCAGCAACATCTTTGCGAGGCCATGAAAGGTCGAGAACCTTGTCGACTTGCTTAAGAATGTGATCTTCCGGAACGAGTGAGGACAGTGAACCAGCTACAAACAAGTCTTCCTGTCAACGTTTTTGAGTACCTAACAAACACACTATAACTCAATATCTTACGCTGCCATACTAAGCCGCTATTTAGCGAATATATTACGCGGACCGACTTTACTGATGTCGATCTCTTTAAAACCCAGCTCCAAAGCAGGTGATCCGGGCTTGAGAGAAAAATCTCCATTAGAAGGATTAACAAACATCGGATCGGCAACCACGGAATGCCTATCCATACCTTTTGCCTGCCACTGCTTAAAGGTATATTTTTTATCCCTGAAGAAGGTGACAGGCTCGCCCTTCTCATGGTAATAAACGTTGTAGTCCCAGAGAGTGCTATAATCAGGCCATTGGGCCTCATTAAGCAGCGGTCCTTGACGCCAGACGATGATATTATGTGCAAAGATCTCGCCTTTATATGGGGCTTTGCCCTTGGGGCGATCACCGTAAACAGTCAACTGATACTTTTTACCATAGAGAAAAATGTTATTATGGATGAAGTTGCCGGCGCAGTTGAAGTTACTGCCATATCCACCAGCGGCTGCATTATACACTATGTTATTTTCCACAGTGATTCCGTAACAGCCGTTGTCGAGAATGATCCCTTCACCGGAGCCCCATCGGTCACTGGCGTAAATATCACGAATATAATTATTCCGAATTACCGTCCCCGGAGAGGTGCCCAAAGCGTAAATAGCCCCGTGGGTCCCTAATATCCCCGTCCCCAGATCATGTATATGGTTGAATTCAATCACATTATCCCGAGCCCGCTGCAGCGGGAAGTAGGTCCATTTCCATCCGACCGATATAGCCCACATCAACGGTCCTGTAATCTCGTTATGACTGACAGTATTACCACCGCTTTGACCTATCCAGATACCAGCGGCCCCCCGATAAACTTGCCCGGCATCAAGCATTCGGTTATCTGATACAACTATATTTCGCGTTTCTTCAATATCCTTATCGCAATTTTCCGGCTCACCGATCTTAATATACCCGGCACCGAGATCACGGAACGTATTACCGACAACCGAATTATGACGGCAACCTCGCCTCATCTCAATACCCCAGGCTCCGAAATGGTTCATCTGACATTTCTCAAATCTGCAATAATAAGCTCCATCAGCAAAGATGGCAGCCGGCAGAGTAATTTCAGCCTGTGGAGTAGAGTGTCCCTCCTGCGGCAACTCCCGGGCAGTGTGTGCGAAAGTGAGATTGCGAAAGCAAACGTGTTGAACAAATCGAGTCTTATCCACATCACCCTCTAAGCGTATTAACTGACCGACTCCTGCCATAGGTGCGATCACCTCTGCCTGAGTTAAATCTTCTCCCGGCAGCGGATGGTAATACAACACTCCTTTGTCTCGATCCAAGTACCAGGCTCCGGGTTCACTGATTTCTTCAAATACATTATCGACGTAATAGCCACCCGACCAGGTTAAAGGCCTCCAACTCCCACCGGTAAACAGCACCAAGTGTTTTTTTTCGTCCAGACGTTGGATGCGTAGTCGGGCCTCCGACCAGAACTGGAGCACGACGATTTCAATATCGTTAATATTGGCCCAGTCCGATCGTATGTCACCCGGCTTGTATTGAAATGCCCGCCTGGCTAATTCTCCTTTATCAGACGTACTTTGAGCCATCCAGCTATTCTTGTCGAACTTGGGCAAATTAGCAATATGCAATGCGCCCTCTTTAGGATATCGTGGCCGATGCTGGCGTTTTCCATTAACGAACAACTGTCGGAAATACCATTTCCCTGCCTTGACCTCGGGCAATTCGACCTTCCACAAAGGCCCGTCGGATTTTTGCCAACCATCGATAATCTCACCTCCGCTGATGACCGCTCTTTCGCCTGGGAAAGATTCATAAATAACCGGACTAACTTTTGAACCGGAATCTTCGGGTCGCAATACGAATGGCTTGTTGAATCGATATGTTCCCCCGCGAAGTTGCACATGTATAGGCCGGCGCTGATCCATAGTATTACGAAGTTTTCTCACCGCCTCGCGTGCCCGTTGGAGTGTGGCAAAAGGACCATCCGTTCTTTCAGCGGAAGTTTCCTTTAGTTTTCCTGACCATGCATCATTGCCATCCGGGGCTATATAAAAGTCAGCTCTGGCAACTTTTACATCATGTCTCATCTGATCAATCCCCCCCTCCGTCGCAGATAGCGACGCAGCCAGGGACAGTAGGATCGCCACTACAGGAAACAAATATCCTTTACTGTGTAAAATGTTCTTATGTACAATTGTCTGTGTAAAAATCATTTTCCCGCCCCTTTTCATCTTTTTGGATTTCCCATATAAGAGCCTTGCTTCCTTTCTGAATAATTTCTCATGAAACATTATAGAACTCACGTTAGTTTTCTAATTTTATTCTGGATTCTTTTGAAAGATCCTCAATGACCGCTCCGCCGGAGATTCTGACTTTGGGCTTTTTACCTGTTCTGGAACGGATTGTCGCAGCGGTTAATTCGCCGTTTTTCCATTCCATATCTACTTCATAATTACCCCTTGCCGCAAGGCCCGTCACTTTGCCGTTCGGCCATGCCTCGGGAAAGGCAGGAAGAAGATGAATCGTTCCATCATGACTCTGGAGCAGCATTTCGCAAAAACCCGCGGCATAACCGAAGTTTGCCTCTATCTGGAATGGCGGATGAGCCATTACTGCGCAACCCTTTACGAGTTACAATTTATCCCATGCAAGTATAATCAGCCCAACATTCTACCCGCCAAGTTCAGTCACATTGACAGATGGAAATCTCTGCTTAATAATTAATCGGTTCTGCCTTTTACTGCCTTTCAACTTCCTTGCCGTTGATATAGATCATTGTCTCGCCGGTATGGCCATCAACAGTCGCTGCGACATGTGTCCAGGTATCTGTGGAAAGTTTCTTTTTTGACATTGGATTTGAGGTGTCACCATTGGTAATCATTCTTAGTGAACCGGCATATGTGTCCATGTTGTATGCTTGTGATGTTCCCGCACGACCCTTATCAACGATCCTGCCGCCCAAACTCTTCGGGCAAATCCATGCCTCTAATGTTACGGCAGTATTGCAATTAAACGAATCATCGTGAGCAATACTTAAAAAACTTATTCCGTCAAAACGAATCGCCTTGCCAAGTCCGGCCGGTGCATCAACTAATACTGGATTGCCGGTTACCGTATAAACATCGCTATTAGTTTCATTGAAATCGAGACTTAAAACGCAATCCTTGATCGCCTGGATCTTCTGGGATCTTTTCTTTGCCGGCCTGGCTATCTCATCAGGCAAAAGCACACGGTTAAAGATGCTGAGCCTGGCCATATCACCATTAAATAAATTTCCGCCATTGCTGTCGGCACCGATACGCAGAGGTATTTTCGTGGATGTTATTTTATACTTTTTCGCCGCCTTAATATCTTCCACCCGACGGATACGTTCGCCATATTCGATTGATTCTTTTGGCTGAGGCGGAATCTGTTTTGGTTTGGCAAGTTTACCGGTGAGGGTTTGGCCTTTTTCCAGCTTTACTACAAAATCATTACCGACTTTTTTGACTTTGCGATTGAATTTCGGTTTCACCCCGGCAAAGTTATCCCGCAGACGAAGCTGACCGTTAACCCAAACTTCTCACTTTTGTGCCTGAATCATCGTTTTTGATGGCGCCAGCGGGGTTGGTCTCCACTACATAGGGTTGTTAGTTTTTGCATTGGTTGCTGTATATTTTCGGTGGCGCCTGCTTCGGCAAGGTCATATTTAGTTTATCCAGTAAGATTTTGTGTTCCATTTCCGGTTGGGTATAACGCTGCAAATGAATCGTTCTGTCGTCGGTTGTGGGGATATATACATCCAGCATTTTTATTTTCGCCAGGATTTCCAATGCCGCACGGCTGGTCAGGCCAGGTGCACTATGCCGCAGTTTTTGCCGAAGCGTTACTTGCAAACAGTAACTCAGAAACGCAATGAAAACATGAGCCTCCACCCGCTCTTCGAGATGATGGCGAATTGGACGGATGCACAGGTCACTCTTTAATTCCTTGAACGCCTGCTCGACATTGGTTTGCAATATATACTGCTGCCACAGTTCAACGGCTCCTTTGCCGGTCTGATTGGTTCGCAAAAAGTAAGTGCCGTCCCGATAAATCATTTCCTTGTATATCTGCCCATTAAAATGAAACTGGAAATTCTCCGCACTAACCCGTACACTTTCCGGCGGCAAGGTTAATTCTACACATTGTTTGCAACTGCCGGCATCATGCTGTAAAACACCCAGACGCTTCATGAATCGGTCTCTGTTGCGATAGTTTTTCTGCAATTTTTCCAGGCCAACCAAATATGTACGCAGTTTACGTTTTCGCATCGCACGTTCTTTGGCCATCCGGGATTTACTGCAAGCCAGAACATACGTTTCATCCTGATCTTTGACATATTTAACCCGGACGCTTTCATTGACTTGCTGCCAATCGACATCCAGCAGGCGTTCCTGAAATTCATCCAGTAACTTACGCGGGGTGCCAACAAGATATTCGACCCCCGTCTCTCTCATCAAAGACAAGCTTTGTTCGGTAGGGATGCCACGATCCATCAGCCAGATCCGATGAGCCTTGCCGTACAGCGTTTCAATTTTTGCCAGCAGATCCGCCAAGGTCGTTTTTTCAGAGGTATTGCCGGACAGAACTTCATAATTGATTGGAAACCCTTCCGGCGTAACGACCAGGGCAATCAATATCTGCCGACAATCGCTGCGGCGGTCTTTGCTGTGGCCGAATTTCGCTTTGGGTATACCCTGACACATTCCTTCAAAATAGGTGCTGGTTAAATCATAAAGCAAAATGTCATATTCCAGATCGAACATGGTTTCCCATTTGCTTTTGAGATGCTCACACAAGGCGTCTTTATGGGCCAGGATATGGTCCAGACAACGATAGAGCCGATTCTTCTCGGCCACCGCAAAGTCGCAATCAAGTAAAACATCCATGGCCGTCTGATCGAACCAGTGACGGTGAACGTAAAATTCAGCACCAGGCTTGATCAGCCGATTTATCGTTAGTAACTTTAGCACTTTGGACAAGGGCACCGGCCGTTTGCGGGTATCGATTCGTTTCGCCCAGAATTCATCCAGACCAAGTTGCCGCCAAATTCTACAGCCCAGCCAGCAATCGCCAAAATCACGCGGATTCGACAAAACCATTCCAGAGAGTTTGACTGGGATCGCGTCTATGTCCTGGCAGGTTTGACCGTCTTCAACGGCGAACAAATACTTCTGAACCGGGCGATTCTGATCAACGTCAAATACCTCCAGGCTCTTGCGCCAGGCCTTTTGCTGATCACCGGTAATCTCGCCCAGATACAGTATCGGCTTCTGCGCTACACGGCCGTTTGCAAGCCTGCGGTTTTCGACGACACTGTAGTATCGATGAACCTTACCATCCTTTTTTCGCTTGTTGCATCTGAGAAACATGACAACATCATCTCAGATAACAAAAGCCAATCAACCCCCAAGGTCTCCACTACAAGCCCGCCAGCAAAAAAAGCACCGCCCATAACGCAGAATCAACGAAAAAAATTTTAAAAAAGTCTCTTGTTCACAAAAAGTGAGAAGTTTGGGTTAACAGTTGCTTTGATCTTGAAGCTTGTTGTTGCATTATTTTGACGTTTGGCAGAAACTATAAACCCGCCCTCTCCGCAAAGGTCGTCGAAACTTGCATCGTGCCATTTCCATGGCATGGCAGGAAAGATTCTGATTACAGGGATTGGATCCTTTGCGATACTGACCGGCCAGGTCTGCAGAAGCATGTCGTGGACCGCTTCCATGGCAAGGAAGTTGCCCTCAAGCGTAAACGGTCTGTACCTAAATGCGCTCAATCCTGCACCGATCTGATCTCCGTTGACATGGAAACCGTTACGCAGAATAAACGCTCTTTCGTAGTATGTCAGGTATTGAAGAGCCAGTTCCGGCTGTCCCGCTCGGGCAAGTAGACAGGCAAACCACGAGAAGCTGTATCCTGTCCATGCATTTGTGCCTAGCTGATCCATCTTTTTGATGGTGGCGTCTATAACCCGGCGATCTTCATCGGTTCCGTCAATGTTAAGCGTGCCGAACGGATGAATAGCCATCGTATGCGCGTGGTGGCGATGCGACTGATTAAACGGTTCGTTGGAACTGAACATTAAAACATCATTCTCATCAGCATGCAGATCATTAAGCTTATCACGCAAAGCGTTCCATTTTAGGACATCAGCCTTCTTGCCGAGAACATCGGCCATCTCTGACATTGCTTCAAAGGCCCAGATCAACATCGACAGATACTGATTGGAATTCGGCTTTAGGTAGGCCCGCGGCGAAGCGTTGAAGATTTCTGCCGAACTTGAAAGTTGGAAATACAGCTTTCCATCCTTTTCTTCCAGCATCGCAACTATTGCCCGAACAATCTCGTCCATCCACGGATAGGCCCTGTCACGTAAAAACTCGTCGTCCATCGTATGCTTCCAGTGCAGATAAAAACTCTGCCCTACCCATATAGAGTAACTGGAGGACAGGCTGTACTGCGGCCAACCGCCCAGCGGTTTGCCATTTAAGGTCATAACAGTTGGAATAGCTGCGCCATCGACACCGAAGAATTCCTTTGCGAATTCACGGTACTGTGGCAGCAGGTCCCACATATGATTGATGAAACTCAGCCCGGAATCAGTCAAGCCGGCTTTATGATAAGCCAGATAGGTCATCTGGGTATTCAAGTCATGATGAAAATCACCCTTCCATGGAGGAAGTCCACCGGAGTCCTGTGTCCATACCGCCTGCAGCGGCATTGATGGGGCGTCTGGCCTTGAAGCTGCGCCGTAGAAATATTTTACAAGGTTGTAGTGCCGCTGAATTCCTTCGTTGGGAATATTCACATGGGAAATGGACCAGAAATTATCCCACCAC
>JAGHBX010000280.1 GCA_021160785.1 Planctomycetota bacterium
ATGCAGGCGCACTCTTTGCTTCCGCTGCGGGCCGATCAGAGGCAGAGAGCCTGGCGGGCTAATGCCGCCCAGGATAACAAGCGTTCCTGCTCGATTGCCGCGGCAAGAAGCGACCAGCTTAGACAGGTTGTCGCCGCCGCCGCCGACAGGACGTCCAGGATACTGCTAAACGCCGAGGCGGTCGTCAAGGCGTGGACGGAACTGTTTGACTGCACGGTCGCGGCATCGGTATTGATAAACGTCCACCAAAACGATACCCAGGTGTTGTTGACGGCGAAAGGCTTGCTTGCCCACGCGGTAACGCTGGATGTCGGTGCGGATGAGTTGTCCGGAGCGGATGCGGCGGCGGATTTGGAGCTTTTTGTTCATGACCTGCGAAACGCTTTGGAGCTGTTCGGCTCGGGCGGTGTCGAAATCGCCGGCATCTTTGTCATTTCCGAAGACGTCGGGGCGCACGAGCGGATTATTTCATATCTCAAGGGCGCCGGCATTGATGCTCAGGCGACTGTTCCGTCTTCACGGACACTCCGCTACGGTCATCAGTTCGACGCCCCCGCCGATGTCGCCGCGTCCGGTCCGGCCGAGGCCGCGGTTAGCGCACGGGATATATGCGAATATCTCGAACCGATAGGGCTTGCTTTGATGGCGTTTGACGGCGACGCGGCCGAGTTGAATCTGTTCGACGGGCTGTTAGCCGAATCCGAGCAGAATGAGAAAGCCAAAATCGGCCTCGTTTTCAAGTTAGCCTGTGTGATCGCCGCAATAGCCGTCGTCGTCTTTCTGGTAGTCGGCAAGTCGCTTGACAAGGCTTCACTTGCCAAACTCGGCGGGATTGAGGTCCGCAAACTGATCGAAGAGCAGAACATGAAGGAGTTGATCGCTTCGCACAGACCCGACATTCTCGGCGCGATTACGGCGGTAAACGATTGCGGCTCCAGCGGGATGATGCTTAACAGTTTTGAGTGCAAGGACGGCAAAGTGACCATTGCCAGCTACACCCGGTCATGGGAGCAGATGTTCGAGTTCCAGAAGAAGCTCGAAGCCAATAAAAGCATTGGGTCGGTTACCATCATCAGTCCGAGTTTTGATGAAAAGGCAAAGCGTGTGAACTTCAAGATGCAGTTTCAATACAATAATCCTTTCAAGAAGAAGTAGAATATGTTTGAACGATTGAACCAACGAGATAAGAGGGCGCTGACATTCGGCGCTGTTTCCGTGGCGGTTATCCTGGCGTATATGTCTGTGGGACCGTGGTTTAAGGACTGGCAAGACATAAAAGCGAGCCTGAGGGCCAAGCGGGACCAACTCAAGGTGATTGCTCCGGCCGACGACGACGAGACGGCCAAGGCGACCTGGGAGAAGCTTGCCCTGCGTGTGCCCGTCTTTGAGATGCCTCTGCGGGAAAAGGAGCAGGTGCCGCTTTTCCGGGATAAGTTCAACGATCAGTTGAAGAAGGCGGGCATTAAGATCAAGACGCTTCAGCCCATCGGAGGCAAAGGCGCCAGGCCGATTCCCGGGACCATGGTCAAGCTGCTCAAATTTCAATGCCGCGGCAAGTGCAGCCTGAATCAGGTGCTCGATTTGTTGGCGGGGCTCAACAGCAATCCGTATCTTGCCGGAATCGAAGATCTGAGTATAAAATTCGGCCAGAAAGACCGCCGGCAGATGGATCTGGTAATGACGGTTTCGACGTTTGCTAAATAGTGCAGGGTAAATGCCTGACTTAAAGGAGTAAATCATGAATATGAATTATGTGAGAAACGGCATGTGGTACGGTTCCAGGGCCCTGTTTGTCGCCTCGGTTGTGCTTGTGGTTTTGACGGTGACAAAGGTCTCGGGCTTTATGACTTCTTCCGGCCTGATCACAAAGGCGGTAACGTCGGCAAAGGCGAAGAACGGCCACGACGAAGAGACGGTTAAGAATCTGCTGGCGAAAGGGCGCGAAGTTGCGGACCAACTCAAGAAGAAAAGTATGTTTGTCAATCCCCCGCCCAAGCCCAAGCCGCCCGTTTGCCTGGGGATCATCGGCAGCAGCGCGATCATCAACGGCAAGTACTACAAGGCCGGCGACAAAGTGGGAGCTGCCGAGATAATCTCGGTCGGGACAAAGGAAGTGGTGATAAAGTGGGAAGACAATGAAATGAAACTCATCCCGTTCGCCGTCAACAACGCTTCTCCTGCGAGCAGGAAGCCGTCGTCGTCAGGCAAGAGCGTCAAGAAGCCGGAGTCCGGTTCCAAAGACCCCACGAAGGTGAAAGTCGAAGTTACAGCCAGCTTCGGGCCGCGCCCGGGCGGCGGTCCGGGCGGCCCCGGCGGCAGGGGAGGATTCATGGGTATGTCGTCGGAGGAACGGCAGAGAATGATCGACCGATACAGAAACATGTCGGAGGAAGAAAGAAACAGGTTCAGGGAAGAGCGGCGGCGACAGTTTATGGGTGAAGGTGGTGGTTCCCGGGGAGGCAGTTACCGGGGTCGAGGTAGATAATACAAGGAGAAGAAAGTGAAACGAGTAAAAGTAATATCAGCGGTTTGTTTTGTAGTGCTTGTCGTGGTTTTCTTGTCGACAGACGGTGGGAGAACAATGTTCTCCGGCGCCGATACAGAAGCGATTGCCGGTCTGCAGGAGTCGACGCCTGGAGCTGAGGCATCCACTTCCGCCGCAGAAGACGGCGACGCCAAGTCCGGGCGCGAAGAAACCTACGACAATGCGCCGGCTTCCGATAGCGGCGACCCGAACGCGGCAACATCGCTTGCAGGCGGCGATCCAAATCAGTCCCAAGCCCCGGGATCGCTCGATGATGGCGAATCGGATGCGGACTTTCTGTTGGGCTTTATGGACACTTCTTTCGATCCCAATCAGCCCGACGGGTTCGATTTTGGCGGCTCAGTTGACGGCGCCATTTTCGATGAGGTCTTTGAAGAGGAGCCGCTTGAGTCGATCAACCTCAACAACATCGAGATGAAGAATATCATCCAGACGTTGGGCGAGTGGACGGGGAAACCCATTATCCCCACGGACGACGAGGTTATGAAGACGAGAATAACCATATACGCCACGAAGAAGGTGCCCAGGAGCCAGGCGCTGGCGCTGATATTGGCGGCTCTAAATGCAAAGGGTGTCACCGCCGAACTTTCCGACGACAAGATATTCCTGAAACCCCTCGCTACGGCGAAGTACGGGACCGTTCCCACACTTCCGGCCGATGAGCCCCTTGCAAGAATGACGGACAGATCGCAGATCGTGGAGAAATTCTTCCAGTTGAAGAACTACAGCCCCACGAAATTGATGTCGATAATCACGCCTCTTACCGCCGAGTACGGCCATGTAACGGCTATGGAAGATACGGGAAAGATCGCCGTTATCGACACCGTCGACAACCTTATTCGCATTGAAAGAATTATTAAGCAACTCGATGTGCCCGAATCGGAGCAGGTCATTGAAAAGACATTCGAAATTAAAAACGGCGATCCGCTGGAAATCGTGCAGGTGCTTGAGTTCATCCTGGATACGAATAACCGCTACAAAAAGCCCAGGCCACCCAGTTCCAGTTCAAGCTCCAGCGTCAAACCCGCCACGTCCGTGGTCATCGAGCGCGGCGATGTGCCCATCAAGCTGATTCCCATCCCCAAGCAAAACTGGATCATCGCGCGAGCTTCCGCCGAAGTCATGCAGCAGATTTCCAAATGGATTGAAGAGCTTGACCATCCCGAAACGGTGCAGTCGGAGCAGACGATCATACAGGTGCGCTATGCCGATGTTCGTGAAATTGAAAACACGCTGGATAATGCGATCCGGCAGATGCCCGAGGAGGTTCGGGCGAATGTGGTCATCGAATCTCTCCCTCAGGCCAGGCAGCTTATTGTTTTCGGCAGTGCCGAGAACAGAAAGATGATCGAAAGACTCGTTGCCGAGATGGACATGCCGCGGCGGGATATTTATGTCGAAAAGACATTCAAGCTCAAGCACGCCGATCCCGACCAGATCAAGGAGAACATTGACGGACTCTACGGCGATTCGGCTATGAACAGTCGATCCGGCTACGGCTACAGTTCGTACAGCAGATACGGCAGCAGCAGATACGGCAGTTCAGGCAGTAACGAGGAGGATATCGTAAAGGCCATTTCCTATCCGACTCAGGGTCAGGTTACCGTCATTGCGTCGGAAAAGAACATGGCGAAGATCGAAAAACAAATCACGGAGGAGTGGGATGTTCCCCTCGATATAGAAAAGGACCAGTACAGAATCCTGACGCTTCATAATTCCGACCCGGTCCAGTTGTCGAACCTGTTGACGAAGCTCTTTTCGGAGGACAGCGGCAATACGTCAAATCTCATGCGAATGATATTCGGCGGCAGGGGAGGCTCCGACACGCAGAAGAAGATTGTCGGTTCGCTGTACGGTATGATGACATTCGAGCCGGTCCCCGACACCAAGAAGATCATTGTGATAAGCAAGATACCGGAGGCTTACGATGTTATCGAGAAACTGATAATGGAACTTGACGGCCAGGAAAAGGCCGAGGTTCCCACCGTGATAACCTTAAACTACGCCGACCCAGAGGATCTCTGTGATCAGTTAAACGCCATCCTCAACGAACCGGGCACGCAAGCCACGCTGCAAAGGAGTTCACGCGGGCTGTCGGAAATGCAGTCTGACGGAAGCGGCGGGACAACCTCGAGCGGGGCTTCGGGCGCCAACACAGACGCTGGAACAATAACACCATGGTGGACGCGCCAAAGAAGCCTGGCGGGCTAGGAAATGCCCACCAGTAATCTCATCGGTCAAATTCGATTCATCCCCGTGGCCCGAAGCAAGGCGATCCTTGTTCTTGCGCCGCCGGAGTATCTCGAAGACATCAAGGCGATGATCGCCGAACTGGACCAGCCGGGCATGCAGGTCATGATCAAGGTTGTCATAGTCGAGGTCAATCACAGCAGTATGACCTCATTGGGCGTTCAATTTGCCACTGGGAGCAGCATGGTCAATGCTTACACGGAAAACGGCGTGACCATATTCAGCGCACTTGATTATGTGGATAACTTTTTGCCCTGGACACTGGAAACAGGCATGAGTGTAAATACGCTGGTTGATTTACTGGTCAAGAAGGTCAACGCCAAGATACTCAACCAGCCCACGCTGTGGACCAAGGACAATGAAGAAGCTGTCTTCATCAAAGGTAAGCGGGTAGCCTTCATTACGAATGCCCAAAGTGACAGTTCCAATATCACCGCCGTGAACCAATCGTATAATTATGACGACGTCGGTCTTACGCTTCGTGTCAGGCCCAATATTACGCCTGAAAAAGCCGTCGACATGACGATCAATCTGATCATTTCTCAGGTCGATGCAGAGGAAATCAATGATGAAGTCGCCGTCAGCAATCTCGATACGACGACGCATCTCATTATCAACAACGGCCAGACAATCATGCTCGGCGGCATACTCTTCCAGAATGAAAGTTCGGTAAAACGAAAGGTCCCGCTGTTGGGCGACATTCCGGTTATCGGCAACCTGTTCCGCCACACAGAGACAGACTTGACAAATGATGAACTGCTTGTCTTTGTCACGCCCTACGTAATCGACGCCAACAGTCTGGAGGTCCTCCCGGTCGATACAGACACCGACGCTCAACTCCATGAGCCGTTCAGGAAGATGGAGAAGATAAGAGGGCAACTTGACAAGGCGATGGATTGGCTCGCAGCGGAAATCGACGAGAACGACTATGACGACGACACAAACGAGGACGAGCCCCAAGGCGACGATGCGATTATCGAAATAAAAACCGACGAGCCCGGGAAATAACAACCTATGACATCGACAGGGAATTAATAGGGGACAGTTACCCATTTATATAACAACGGCCCCCGGCATCGCCGGGGGCCTAATTCAGGGCTTTGTCCAACAAAGAAGAAACATCCCGGCCCACACGTAAGAAATCGAGTCGCCAGGCCGAATATTAACCTTTCCTGGCTGCCGCTTGTTTGGCTGAGGCTACTGTGTTGAACAGGAGCATTGTGATTGTCATCGGGCCTACGCCGCCGGGGACGGGGGTTATCAGGCTTGCTTTCTCCGAGACTGCGGCGAAATCCACGTCGCCGACGAGGCGGTAGCCCCTTTTCTTTGTGGCGTCTTCGACCCGGTTGACGCCCACGTCGATAACGACTGCGCCTTCCTTGACCATGTCGGCGGTTACCGTGTTGGGCCTGCCCGCCGCGGCGATGATGATGTCCGCCCTGCGGACGTGTTCGGCGAGGTTCTTTGTCCGCGTGTGGCAGACGGTGACCGTTGCGTTGCCGGTGTCGTTCTTCTGGATGAGCATGTTTGCGATGGGTTTGCCCACGATATTGCTTCGTCCGACGATGACGACTTCAGCGCCTTCGATCTTGACGCCGCTTCTGACCAGGAGCTGGATAATGCCGTGCGGTGTGCAGGGCAAGAACGCCTCTTCGCCCACGACCATCTTGCCGACATTGACCGGGTGAAAGCCGTCGACGTCCTTAGCCGGGTCGATCGCCAGCAGCACTTCGCTCTCGTCGAGATGTTTGGGCAGGGGCAGTTGCACGAGAATACCGTTAATTTTCGGGTCCTTGTTGAGCTTATCCACAAGGGCCATCAACTCCGCCTGCCCGGTATCGGCCGGCAGGCGATTATCGTTCGAATAAATTCCGATCTCCTCGCAGGCCCGCTCTTTGGCGGTTACATAGGACTTCGACGCCGGATCTTCCCCGACCAGCACAACCGCCAGTCCTGGTACGATGCCATCTTCCTTCAACTTGGCCACTTCCACTTTAAGTTCGGCCCGCATGTCGGCCGCCACCTGTTTGCCATCGATAATTCTTGCCGCCATTGGCTCAATTCTCCTTAGTAAATCAAACAAGACTTCTGCAAAATTGCTGCCTGAATCCGCTTAACATATAGTATTATGACAACAACTCTTGAAATGTCAAGACTGTGCGCCATCCTGTGCAGCGGTAATGGACACAAAATCCATGCTAATAATTCCAATTAAAAAACGCCATGCAAAACAGGCAGAGTGCTTGCATTTTCACCGGACCTGCTGTACTATGCGGACGGTCAATATGGAGGGATTTTCGCCAAGGGGTTTCCTGTCGAGCCAGAAAGCAGAAAGGAAGGGCACAATGAAGTCTTCTTTACTTTCAGCAGTCATTGTTTTTCTGTCTTTGTCGATAGCGTGTTCAGTCGCCTGGGCCGCAGATTTCCAGGGATTGGGGCATCTGGCGGCGGAGTCTTACAGCGAAGCGGAAGCGGTCTCGGCGGATGGTTTGGTTGTCGTGGGCACAGGCGGCGCGGCATCGGGCGCCCAGGCGTTTCGCTGGACGCTCTCAGAGGGCATTGTGGGCATCCCCATCCCGGAGGGACTCATCGAGAGCTGGGGTGTGGATGTTTCGGCCGATGGCAATTTCGTGCTGTGCTATGGCAGGAGAAGCGATTCGCCACCCTACGGGTATGAGGGATTCTTATGGCACATCTCCGGAGCAATCGAGCGGATTGCGATGCCGGATGCAAACATCATCCCGCATGGTATGTCTGCCGACGCCTTAGTTGTGGTGGGTACTTCGTGGGGAACCGGCATCGCAGAGGAGGCATTTCGGTGGACCTCGGATGGGGGCTTTACTCGCCTGGACGGTTTACACGGCGAAGGGGTCCGCAGCGCTGCCGAAGCCGTCTCGGCTGACGGGCTGGCTATCGTCGGGCACAGAATATATGATGGGGCTCCCTGGCGAGACTGCTTTCATTGGACCCAAAGTGATGTGCATGGTTTTGACGCACATACGGCAAATGCCGTATCGAGCGATGGGTCGGTAGTGGTGGGAGGTCTGGACAATCACGATACGGCATTGTTTGAGGCATATCGCTGGACAGAAGGAGGCGGCGTTGCACTGCTGGGTACATGTCTGCCGGATTATCATTCCCGAGCCCTGGCAGTATCGGCCGATGGCCTGGTGGCAGTCGGCTATGTCCAGAACGACGCCGGATTTGACGAGCAGAAGGCGTTTATTTGGGATGAGAACCATGGCATGAGGCTGTTGCAGAATGTCCTAGAAGATGATTTTGGGCTTGATCTGTCAGATTGGCAATTAGCCGAACCTTGGGCTTCGTGGAAAGCGACAGGCATATCGGCGGATGGCTCAACGATTGCAGGCACGGCGTTGAACTCCCAGGGCCTGCGCGAGGCCTGGCGGGCTGCGCTGGGCGAGCCGCCGGAGTTGGTGTTGTATGTTGACGACGACGCCGCAGGGGGGCAGACAGGCGCCTCCTGGCAGGAGGCGTACCGCTGCCTGCAAGATGCCTTGGCCGATGCAAACGCATTGCCGGAGACGATCGAGATTCGTGTGGCCCAGGGCTTTTACAAACCCGACCAGGGAGTAGGTATGACATCGGGTGATTTGGAGGCAACCTTCCGCCTGATCAATCATGTGACGGTCAAAGGCGGGTACGCCGGTCTGGGAGAAGCCAACCCGGACGCGCATGACGCCAATGCTTTTGAGACGGTCCTGAGCGGAGACCTGTCGGGTAACGACGTTGTCGTGAGCAATGCGGCGGATTTGCTGGATGAGCCGAGCCGGGCGGAGAACAGCTACCATGTTGTCACGGGGCATGAGACGAATGAGACCGCCGTGCTGGACGGCATTACGATAATGGGCGGCAATGCAAATCGAGACTATTGGGTCGCCTATTATGGAGGTGGTATAACAGCCGATTCGGCGGGGTTCCAGCTTCTCAACTGCAAGATTAAGGGCAACGTTGCAGCCCAGGGCGGGGGATTGCATATTGGTTCCGGCGGCGCCGGGATTCTCGGTTGCACGTTTAGCGGTAATGCCGCGATACATGCAGGAGGCATGCTCAACGGCGGGTCGCAAACCACTGTGACCGACTGCGCGTTTGTCGATAATTACGCCGATACGTCGGGCGGTGCGACGATATGTACTGACGCTGTATTCACCAGGTGCAGCTTCATCCGAAACCGGGCAAACGCTTCCAACGGCGGAGCGGTAAGCAACGACTGCAGCGCTCCCAAGTTCGATGAGTGCACGTTTATCGAAAACACGGCGCCGTATGCCGGTGGTGCGCTGTATAATTATGAAGGGTACCTGGAAATAACACACTGCATGTTCATCGGGAACTCCTCGGATCGCGGAGGAGCGATATATCAGGGTGACACCGACACCATATTGACAGGCTGTGAGTTTACAGGCAACGAGGCAGCCACCGGCGGTGGAATTGCAAACGACGGATACAGTAACCCGACGCTGACGGATTGCTCTTTTGTGGACAATCGGGCCGAATACGGTGGCGGATTCCACAACACGACCGGCAGCGCGCCAACCATGGTCAACTGCTCTTTTGCAGGCAATAGTGCAACCGACAGCGGCGGTGCAATCGGCAGCTACAACAACTATGGCTTCAGCATGGTGCTGACCGACTGTCTCTTCAGCGACAACTCCGCACCCAAGGGCGGCGCGATCTACAACGATCAGGGTGATCCAACACTAACCGGGTGCATGTTCAACAAGAACTCCGCCGGGTACGAAGGGGGCGGCTTTTATAATCTCACCGGCAGCCCCGTGCTGACCGGCTGCGTTTTTGCCGACAATCGGTCGGAGGGAGACGGCGGCGGGATGCAGAATGACGACGGCAGCCCGACACTGACAGGGTGCATGTTCACAGGCAACTTCGCAGAAGATGAAGGCGGCGGGATGTGCAACGAAGATGACAAAGTCCCGCCGCTGAATCCGACACTCCTCAACTGCATCTTTGCAGGTAACACCGCCGCCGGCGATGGCGGTGGAATGTGCAATGACAGGAGCAGCCCGGAGATAGTCAACTGCACCTTCAGCGCAAATTCTGCGGATCGGGGCAGCGGAATATACAACGAAAACGATAGCGCTGCAGTCTTGAAGAATTGTATTCTCTGGTCTGACGGCCTGGATGAAATATACGACAATGATACTGCAGCGACAGCGACATACAGCAATATCCAGGGCGGCTGGCCGGGCCAGGGCAATATCGAGACCGATCCCAGCTTTGCCGCGTCGGGCCATTGGGACTCCAACGGAACACCTGCTGACACAAATGATGACTTCTGGGTCAACGGCGACTATCATTTGAAGTCCCAGGCCGGCCGGTGGGAGCCGAGCGGTCAGCGATGGGCAGGAGATGACTCCACAAGCCTTTGCATTGATGCCGGCGACCCGCTCAATCCTGTGGGATCCGAACCCTTCCCGAATGGCGGTGTAATCAACATGGGCGCATACGGAGGGACAGCCCGATCAAGCAAGTCATTTATTGGCGAGGCGGGCTGCGAGGCGACGGAAAGCGGCTTCATTGGGGACATCGACGGAGTCCCAGGTGTCAATTTTGGCGATTTTGCACTGCTGGCAAGCTACTGGCTGGATACGGGTGTGGGACTCATCGCCGATATTACAGACAGCAACGACGTAGGCTATGACGATTTGCAGGCACTGGCCGGTAACTGGCTCTGCGGCTGCGACCAGGTCCAGTCTTTCTCGGCATACCCATATTCTGTCTATTTTGGCTGCAACCCGGTGATCGCAGACGCCACGGTCAACAGCTTTGACCAGGAAACGGCGAGCTACTTCCGGGAATACATTGACGAACTGGAAGACACCGGCACAATAGAGATGCAAGAGCCCTTAGACCTGCAGGATTGCACTGAGCCCGACAATTGTGCCTACATCTATCTGACGGCACAGGAAAGCAGGAAGATCCTGGCCGCAAAGACAGCGCACTCGATATGGCTGGACAAGAACGATATGCTGCCCTGGAAGATTACCGAATATACCGAAGATGAGCTTGCAGGATTGTTTGACCCCGACCTGCTTTTCTCCGGCAGCAGCTCAAATCGTTACTATCTGTCTGTTGTGGACCATTCGCCATCAGAGGTGTTTGGCTACATCATCGATAACAACCTGCTCAGGGAAGACGTGTTGAGCACTTTTCATGCAGTTCTTGATGATCTGCGTGCGGATTTTCGACATGCTAATACCAGCGACGCCAATCGCAATACCGCCTGTACACTCGCGGAGGTATTGACGACTTATGTCGCTAATAACATGAGGGTGAGCAGGGTAGGGTGCCACAGCATGACGCGAATAACCATCGCCCTGTTGAGAAGCGTCAATATTCCGGGTGAGCAGACAAATATCGGCGCGTGGTTTGAGAACGGTCATTCCTCGGCCGTCTGGCCAACTCTTGAGACCGTGCTGCCGCACGGCGACAACATCTACAACGGGCTTCTCCGGGCGACTCCGGTAGAGGAATTCCTGCCCACTTTCGCTTTTTACGACGTCGACCCGAGTACCCAGCCGTGCGGGGCAAATTTTGTGTGTCTTTCACACAGGCACATGTCACTGAACGCCGTCAAGTATCCTTCCGTCTGGACCTTATCCCGCTGCTGCGATCCAACTCGCTACGGGTACACAGACTGCCGGGATTACATCTACGATGCGCACAGTGCCTACTTGACGACAGAGGAGATGGACGCTGCAGTGGTGGCAATCGAGGCACTGTGTACGCCGTAGTGAAATGCCCAGGCAGCCCTGTCCCGGAACTGAAATTGCACCCGGATTAAAATTAATTTGACAACCAGCCGATATAACTGTATTATATGAATTGTACGCTTACACCTAAATGCGTGTAAGTATATGCCTGAAACACACTTAGATGTGATTACGGTGTCATGGCATGGGCGTAATTACGCCGTTTGTGTCGTCGATGTCGCCTGGTGCGGCTCGATCGGCCCTGCGGTTAAAGCCCGGCGTCGCCATGGTCAACCGGAATAACGATAATCGTTTGTCAGGAGACAGAAAATGAGTACTCAACCCAACGGCGGTCGACCGCGCGGTCCCCAAACCGCCCACAAGTCCGGTTCGCAAATCATCGTCGATACCCTCGTCGAGCAGGGAGTCGAAGTGATATTCGGCTACCTGGGTGGCGTCGTATTGCCTTTATTTGACAAGCTTTACGACGCGCCGATCCGATTTATCATCCCGCGGCACGAGCAGGGTGGCTGCCACATGGCCGACGGCTACGCCCGGGCAACGGGCAAGGTCGGCGTGGTCATCGCAACGTCCGGGCCCGGCGCGACCAATCTCACGACGGGGCTGGCAACGGCGATGATGGACTCGACGCCTCTGGTTGCGCTGACGGGTCAGGTTCGCACCGACCTTATCGGCAACGACGCCTTTCAGGAAGCCGACACCACCGGCATCACACGCCCCGTTACCAAGCACAACGTGATCGTCAAGGATCCGAGCAAGTTGGCCCGGACTATCCGTGAGGCGTTTTATATCGCTTCCAGCGGCAGGCCCGGCCCGGTCCTGATTGATATCCCGGTCGATATGCAGGTCGCTCAGATATCGCCGACCGAGCCGGAGGTGATTAATCTGCCCGGATACAAGCTGCGTCAGCACGGGCATTCAAGGCAGATTACAATGGCCGCCAATGTGATAAACGAGTCGGAAAAGCCGTTGATTTATGCGGGGGGGGGCGTTATTATCTCCGGCGCCTCACAGGAGTTACGACAATTAGCCGCCAAGGCGAACCTGCCCGTTACCACAACGTTGATGGGATTAGGCGCCTACGACCAGAACAGGGGCGAGTCGCTGGATATGTTGGGCATGCACGGGACCGCCTATGCAAACTATGCCATCCAGAACTGCGACTTGCTCATTTCCATCGGGGCGCGGTTCGAGGACAGGGTAACCGGCAAGCTCAATACTTTTGCACCGAGAGCGAAGATTGTGCACATCGACATCGATCCCGCCAGCATATCCAAGAATGTTCACGTGGATATTCCGGTCGTGGGCGATGCGGGGCTCATCCTGACCGAACTTTCCAAAGTCGTCGAGCATCGCCCGCGGAAGGCCTGGTTCGAGGAGATCGCCGCGTGGAAGGAAAAACACCCCTTGCGCTACGATACCGAGGCCGACGTGGTCAAGCCGCAGTACGTGATTGAAGAGCTCTGCCGCCAGACAAAGGGCGACGCGACGATCGTAACGGGCGTGGGTCAGCATCAGATGTGGGCGGCTCAGTTCTACCGATACTCCAGGCCGAGGCAGTTTATCACGTCCGGTGGATTGGGTACGATGGGCTTTGGGCTGCCGGGGGCTATTGGCGCCCAGGTTGCCAAACCCGACTCGTTAGTCGTCGATATCGACGGGGACAGCAGCTTCAACATGACGCTGACGGAGCTTTCGACCGCTGTTCAGTATGAATTGCCAATCAAGGTCTGCCTGCTCAATAACGGCTGTATGGGCATGGTGAGACAGTGGCAGGAGCTTTTCTACGGCAAGCGATATTCTTACAGTTCGCTGAAAAACCCGGATTTTGCGAATCTGGCGAAGGCATTCGGCGCGGCAGGCTATACCGTTGACAAGAAAGAAGACGTCGCCGCCGGGATCGAGAAGATGTTGGCTGAGAAAAAGCCCTGCGTCGTCGACTTTAAGATTGACCGCACGGAAAACGTCTGGCCCATGGTCGCAGCGGGCAACGGCCTGCACGAGATGGACGGGCTGGACGCTTTCGAGATGGTTTGACCCCTAATAACAGCAAGGAGATATTGCTATGAAACACATAATAAGTGCATTAGTTCAGAATGAGCCCGGCGTTTTGGCGCATGTCGCAGGGATGTTTGCGGCAAGGGCGTTTAATATCGATTCTCTTGCCGTGGGCAGGACGGATGATCCCACGATAAGCCGAATGACCATAGTTGTGGTGGGCGATGATCGGGTTCTTGAGCAGGTCCGCAAGCAGTTGGCAAAGATTATCACGATTGTGAAAGTGCAGGATTTCGTCGGTCAGGACGTTGTTGCGCGGGATTTGATGCTGCTCAGCGTCTTTACACCGCCGGATAAGAGACCCGAAATTCTCTCCCTGATCGAGATGTTTAATGCAAAAGTTGTGGACATCGGGCCGAAATTTGTTATGGTGGAGGTCAGCGGACCCGAAACTAAGATAGAGGCGTTTATCGATGCATGCAGACCCTACGGCGTAAAAAACGTGGTCCGCACCGGTACGGTCGCAATGGCGAGATACGCCCGATTACGCAGTAACTAAATGAGATAAAGTAAGGAGATAGTAGAAACATGGCAAATATCTATTATGCCGACGATGCCCCTATTGATGCGTTGAAAGACAAGACCGTTGCCGTCATCGGTTACGGCAGTCAGGGGCACGCCCACAGCCAGAACCTTCGTGACAGCGGTATTAATGTGGTGGTGGCGGAACTGGAAGGTACGGACAATTTCAATACGGCCAAAGAAAACGGTTTTGAGCCGACCGATATCGCCACAGCGATGGCTGGTGCAGCGTTGATCATTATTACGCTGCCGGACGAGGTCCAGGCGATAGTCTACGAAAAGGAGATTGCCCCGAATCTCAAGGCGGGACAAACGATCGGTTTCTGTCACGGATTCAATATTCATTTTAAGTATATTGTGCCGCCAAAGGATATCAACGTGGTGATGATCGCGCCGAAAGGTCCGGGCCATCTGGTTCGCAGCGAGTATCTAAAGGGCGGCGGCGTGCCCAACCTCATCGCCGTCGAGCAGGACGCCGGCGGCGACGCCAAGCAGATAGCTCTTGCCTGGTCCAACGGCATCGGCGGGGCCCGCGCGGGCATTATCGAGACGACCTTTAAGGAAGAGACCGAAACCGACCTCTTCGGTGAGCAGGTTGTGCTGTGCGGCGGCTTGACGGCGCTTGTCAAGGCGGGGTTCGAGACGCTCGTCGAGGCGGGATATCAGCCGGAGATATGCTATTTCGAGTGTATGCACGAGGTCAAGCTGATCGTCGATTTGATGTATCAGGGGGGCCTTAGCTACATGCGATACAGCATTTCCAACACTGCTGAATACGGCGATCTGACCCGTGGGTCGAGGATCATTACCGACGAGACAAAAGCCGAGATGAAGAATATCTTAGGCGAGATAACAAGCGGTGATTTTGCAAAAGAGTGGGTCGCCGAATACAAAGGCGGGATGAAGAACTTCAACGAATTGTATGACAAAGACCACGGCAGTCAGTTGGAGACTGTCGGCAGGAAACTTCGCAAGATGATGAAGTGGGTGGACGCAAAGGAAGTGTAAGAGTGTTTTGTTGAAAGGGCCGTGCTGTGAAGTACAAGAATCTGTGCATGACAGTTGCAATCGTCTGCTGTGTTGTTCTGGCTGGTTGCCAGGAAACCATACCCGACAGCAAGGTATTCGGGCGGTATTACCTGACGACGCTGAAGTTCAGCACGTCGGCCGATGTTCTCAATGCAGTCGCCGACAATGAAAAGGAACTGCTCAGTCAGAGTCAAAGTGTCATCGCCTCATACGGACAGGAAGAGAACGCCGAAGAACTGTGGTTCAACATGGTCGCCTTTGACGAGGCCAAGCTTACGGCCGTTCGCAAGTACGCTTTTCTGGTCGACGAAAGCACCGGACCCTACGTCATGGCGAGGAAACGCACGCTGCGGTTCGACGCCCGGGCGGTGGTGGACGCCAGAGTCATGGCCGAGCCCTTCGAGAACGAAAACGCACGCAGCATTGCGATCCTCCGGGATGTCAGCGACAAGTTCAACGACGACATCGGACAGCTTACATTTGACAGTGCCGACCTAAACAGCGCCGCAATGCTGACCACGAATATTTTCAACACGAT
This sequence comes from Planctomycetota bacterium, assembly GCA_021160785.1. Taxonomy (GTDB): domain Bacteria; phylum Planctomycetota; class Phycisphaerae; order Sedimentisphaerales; family Anaerohalosphaeraceae; genus B28-G16. The sequence goes on from JAGHBX010000280.1 coordinate 15,692, forward strand.
TCTGGTCAAGCTCGACAACTCCCCGGCGATGGCAACGCGACTGGCGGACGAGGCGGGCATGGAGTTTGACCACATGAATCTCGGCAAAGGTAACGTCCGAATGACACGTCAGGGCGACATCGTCAGCATAAAAATAAAGATCGGCCAGGCCGCCAAAGGATTTGAAAAACAGCCCGACGTCAAAAATATGTAAGCAGCGTCTCTTAGCAGTATAAAACAGGGGATTGATCCCTCCTGGATCAATCCCCTTTAAGTTGCTCAGACAGTCATGTCGACTCATGCCGGTTTGAAAGCGTTATCCCTGTCTCTTAATCTCCCGAACAATTTGATTCGATCACAGCTTCCTTTCTGGTACTGTCTGAGACGAACATCCGTGTTCGCACGGCCTACCAACGAAGTACTTCAAAGTTCAAATTATATTTCCTGCCGCTGCACGTTCGTCCTGTTGCGGTGTGTCATCCCGCGACCGTCTGCAGTTGCTTCTGGGCAGCAAGCATGGCGGAGGTGTCGGCAAGGACAAGCTGTTCCACCAGGCTGCCCGGAACTTTCGCCATATTCAGGTTCAATGCTTTTTCTTCAACGCCGCCTGCGATGGCCCGTGCGATCTGTCGGTCGATCTTCTCGAGTTTCACCAGTCGCCTTACGATCTTCGCCTTATCCCAGCGGCTTGAGCCGGACTCCGGCGCCGGCGAATCCTCGATTCCGCCGTCGACCACCTCAACGCGGTTTCGTCTGAGCTTCCTGTTGAGGCGGTGTTCGTTCAGTGCGACGGCGGCGTGTCCATATCCTGTCGCCGACAGTACCGCCTGCATCATGAGGTGGATTTCTTCACTTGTCACACGCTGGGTCTGGCGCTTTTCATAGAGGAAGAATGTGACCGCCTCGGCGAACTGCTCGGCGGCGAAGATATTCGCATCGTCAACGAGCGCAAGCGCATTGCCGAATGTGCCTATCACTTTCGTATGCAGATATTCTTCCACGCTGCCGTCAGCTTTTATTACTTTCAGATGCATAACACCGGCTCTCCTTGCCCGCATTTTTTCCAACCGACCGACAGTCAATGCTGATATCAACTGTTGAACAGTTCCGGCTGGTCGCCATGGTCCGATTCCTTTATCGCCTGGCTTACTTCTTCAATCAGTTCACCCGCATCCGTGAACTCACGATACACGCTGGCAAAACGAATATACGCCACCTTGTCAACCGATCTGAGATGCCTCATGGTCCGTTCACCGATGAAACGGGACGATACTTCCCTGTCGTATTTCCTGAACACGTCCTCTTCGATTCTATCGGCTACTTCCTGAATCTGGTCGGCCGACACCGGCCTTTTGTAACAGGCCTTTTGAATCCCGGCGATAACTTTTTCGCGGTCATAAGGGACCCGCGAACCGTCTTTCTTTATCACACTGAGTTTGAAACTCTCGCCGATCTTCTCGTATGTCGTGAACCTTTTCTTACAGGCAAGGCATTGACGACGCCGACGTATGACCCGCCCGCCCTCACTGGAGCGCGAGTCAACGACTTTGTCATGGTCCTCCTTGCAAAACGGGCATCTCACAGGCAAATCCAGTCAAATTACCGGGCAAAGCAACCACCCGCCTTTCGGACAGTCGCCCCACATATAGTCTCTAACGACCAATTTACATCCCACATATAGTGCGTCAAGAGAAATTCTTTCATCTTTTATCGTATCGACGCGACAAGGGGCTGTGAGTTCTTCAAAACACTTTACGCAACCCTCAATGACATAAGCACTAAAGAGAAAGTCAAAGGTGAATCTAACAGGCGGGCGAACTGCAAATTTTTTTTCACAGGAATTTGTTTGAGAAATGTTCGTAATACCTGTTATGATTGCCTTGATGGTCCGTTGGATGAAAGAGGTGAAACATGGACAAAACACAAATTGATTTGAATGAGCTTGTTTTTGTACTTGAATGGCACAGTGACGAAACAGCATCGTACCTGGATGTGGAGACCGGTCAGATCGTTCAGGTTTCCGACCTGTTCGACGATGCCGATGAGCGGTTGCGGGAGCAAATCGAAGAAAATCCTGAGCGATATCGCTATATCGAGCCGATTGATTCGCATGAGGGCTTCAGAATGATGTCGCGTTTTGTCGATTCGCTGCCGGAAGGCGAAGCACAGAAGGTATTGGCGAAATCGCTGCAGCGAAGAAGCCCGTTTCGCAACTTCAAGGATGACTTATACGAATTTGGTGACGTGCAGAAGCAATGGTATAAGTTTCATAACGAACAGTTGGTGCAGGCGGCCAAAGAATGGCTGGAAGCCGAAGAAATCGACGCCGAACTGGTTAGTGCGACAGGCCCGAGGAGCGATCCCGATTGACGAGTAAACGCAAAGACAGTTCCAGGGTTCAGCGCAGAGCCCCGAAGCGACGTGCCTCCGGACCATCGTCTGAGGTCCAGGCGCACAAAGAGCGTCTGCAAAAGACCCTTGCCGCCGCCGGTGTTGCCTCGCGCCGAGCCTGCGAAGAGCTTATCGTCGAAGGTGTTGTTCGCGTCAACGGCAAGGTGGTCGATACGCTGCCGGCCTTTGTCAATCCCGATAAGGATGTGATCACGGTGAACAAAAGGCGCATCCGCGCCGAGCAGAAAGTGTACTTTCTGCTGAACAAGCCCAAGGGAGTGATCTGCACGAGTTCCGATCCGCATGGCCGGGCGAAGGCGGTGGACCTGATCGACTGCAAAGAGCGGGTCTTCTGCGTCGGCAGGCTGGATGCGGATACGACCGGCGGCATCATACTGACCAACGATTCGGAATTAGCCAACCGGCTGACACATCCACGGTCTGAACTGCCCAAGACATACGAAGTCAGAGTCAGGGGTCGGATCGAAGGGGATGCTATCGAGAAGGTCAAGCGAGGCACGTGGCTTGCAGAGGGCAAGACGGGCAGGGCCGCGGTGAAGGTCATCAAGCGCAGCCGTGACGAATCGCTGCTGGAGGTGACGATTCGACAGGGACTAAACCGCCAGGTCAGGCGCATCATGGCCAGGGTGGGCTTCAAGGTCAGGGGGCTCAAACGAACGAAAATCGGCAACATCGGCATAAAAGGCCTGGCCATGGGCGGATCCAGAAAACTCACAAAAAGCCAGATTAGTTATCTCAGAAAAGTGACAGGCCTGTAGAAGACATGCACCCCAACTGCCATGAGTAATAGCTTAAACTTCCCCTCGTTTTGCTTGCTTGCTCAACCGCGACACTAAAATCGCTTGATGTTCAGTCGGTCTGCCAATAC
>JAGHBX010000457.1 GCA_021160785.1 Planctomycetota bacterium
CCTTAAAATATTACTTACCGGAAAAATGATGACGCGCCAACCGTGACATACTTTACGTAAATACAAAATTGCTAAACGGCAGCGTCCCGGCGTAGAGACCGGGACGCCTTCGTAAAAGTTCTTTACTTAGCACTTACAAATAAATTTGTGCGCTAAACGGTCATAAAATCGCTACGCTTGAACCAGGGCTTATATTCGCCTGTTCGGTTCTGGACTGGCCAGCTTAGGCTTTCCTGCGTCTAAGCAAAAGTCCGCCAAGCCCAAGCAGCAGCATCGTTGCTGGCTCCGGAGTTGAAACGACAGTACCGCTAAAATTATCAACCCATATCTGTCCCGACGGGTTTCTAAGTGCAATATTGTAAGCTTCTCCCACATGCGCTGTGCCATCAACGCTGAAATCAATGGTAACCAACTCAAATACGCCAGATACAACATCATCAATTGTGATATCGGCTGATTGGCCCGCTAATAGACTGGTATCGGCGGTCCAGATTTCGAGATGGATCGGACCCATACCCGGACCGTCGAACTGGGCACTCAGATCAAAACTGATCGAGAAGTCGTTGTCCACATCAAGTGTCAACTGATTACTCAGATCATCCTCTACATAGTTTTGTGCGATATAGCCACCAGTAGAGGGTGTCCATGCCACAATATTTTCGCCCTGTGCCAGCCAGCCGCCCATATACCATTCATTTGTTGTGCCCGACAAACCATAACCTCCTGTATAGCCGCTGTCATCCTCAAAATCGGCATTTCGGAAGCCAATGTCGGCCCCTTGGGCTGTTGCCGCAATGAACGCCATCGCGACTGTCATTACAATAATTGTTCTTTTCATCATCACACAACCTCCTAAACAGTAAAATTTAATCCACAAAAGCGGAACATTACTTAAAAATTACTTCCTAAATCAATCTACAAAATCGTTTTAACATAAACAAAGGTTTATTACAACACCGTTTTGCGTTAAAATATACCCAGTTTGCGAAAGCAAAGACCGATAATCTACTTTCGATTACTTTATCACTCAGCTAAAATCCGATGCTTGCCGGTATATCGAAACAAACATCTCGTCTTTAGTCGTTACTTACTGTACCAGATATAACCACTGCCGCGAGCCTGACACGTCATAATCCACATACTCAACATGACCGTCCACAAACACCGTATTGTTTCCGTATTCGTCATAGGTGTCATTGCCAACGCCTGATGCTTCTACGTCCGGCTCCAGGCCGCGACCGCTATTGTCATGAAATGACCATCGGGGCTTGTCCGTCCACCAGGCGGGCCTTTGGTCATTGACTAATACATCAAAAGCAGGCCATTCATTGAGAAGCACCGTCATTCCGCTGGACTTTACCGAGGAAATTTTCTTGTAGTCGTCTACGTAGACTAAACACGCATTGTATTGGTAGGATGTCCCGGCTGTAGAATAGTACGCCCGCGTGCTGTCGCCGTCATTGATTGTCGCCCCAAACGGCGCAAACACTTGACTGTCTCCCGAGGGGTCACTCGGACAGATATAGACCGTGGTCTCTGTCGGCAAATAGACATTCAGGCCCCGATCGTACGGCCGGGAATTAATGTCCCAAGGTGCCCCCAGATAGGGATAATCCCAATCCATTGTCACCCCCCCCCCAACTATAGTATGAACTGGTATACACACCCGGTGTTGCAGTGGGAGCAATGAAGAGTTCATCGTCGTTATCAGCTGCATAAAGAAGGAATGCCTGACCATTTTGCCTTACATTTGTGCCGCACACCATCCGCCTGGCCGAAGCTTTAACTTTACTCAATGCCGGCATAAGAATTGCCAGCCGGCATAAGAATTGCCAGAAGGAGTGCAATGATGGCGATAACGACCAGAAGTTCAATTAACGTAAAACCGCGTATGGATTTCCGGGATACGGTATAATTTGGCCCCTGCATCATTTTTTACTAACCCTTTTTAAGGAATTTATCATGGAAAACACAAGCAAAAAAAATAAAACAGTTACTGAAAACAAGATTATGTCAATATAACATAAACAAAGGTATATTACAAAGCCATCTTGCGTAAAAAAATAACCAGTTTGCGAAAGCAAAAACCGATAATCTCGAAGGGACTTGAACCAATAGTGTTCGGAACAAATCTTTTCCGTTTAAGAAGTGATTTCTGGAACGAATAACGAGAAGGTCGGAGGTACATAACGAGTGTTTCGGAAAAACAAAAAAAGATAAGCCCTTTCGAATAAAGGACTTATCTCTATCGACAATAGCGGGGGAGGACTGCATACCTCCGACTACCACGATATGAACCCCTAAAGAAGATTATAATTTTGCGCATAAAAAAAATGTAAGTCCTTTATTTACAAGTACTTACATAAATAGCGGGGGGAGGATTCGAACCTCCGACCTCCGGGTTATGAGCCCGACGAGCTACCAGACTGCTCTACCCCGCGATCAATTCTGATTTAACTTTACCACAAACAGCGCCACCCTTCAACCGTCTGTATCGGCAAAATCATATTTTTTCGCGAATCCTTGCTCCGATTTCTTCGGCCTGTCCTTCCTGATATTTATACGCCGGCCAGCGGCCAAAGACGCCGTCGCCGCTGTTTCTGGGAATAATATGAAAATGAACGTGCTCGACCAACTGCCCCGCCGCGGCGCCGTTGTTGCACAGAATATTGTACGCCTCAGCATCCACCGCCTCGACAACCGCCTGAACAATCCTGCCGATGCAGTTACTGATGCCGGCAAGCACCTCGGTCGAACACTCGTGCAATCTACCAAAGTGGGCTTTGGGAATTACCAAAGTGTGCCCGTCGCTGATAGGCCCGATATCCATAAAAGCGAGGACCACCTCGTCTTCAAAAATCCTTATACAGGGAATATTGCCGGCCACAATCGAACAGAATATACAATCGCTATTGCTCATTGGCTACATCGACGTTCTGTCGTGATTAATTGCCGGTCTTCTTGCCCTTGCGGCCTTTCGGTTTCTTCTTGCCGCCTTTGGACCCGGAGGAATCTTCCTGACCGACCAATTGTAGGAGCACCAACTGTCCGTTATCGCCGAGTCGCCTCTTGGCAAGTTTGATAATTCTTGTATAGCCGCCCGGCCTGTCAAGATAACGGGGGGCAATTTCACTGAACAACTTGCCGATGACGCTGCCCGTCTTGACCATCTTGCCGTCTTCTTCGGTATAGATGGCCCGATCGTTCAAAATGGCAATAGCACGCCGGCGCGAGGCAAGCGTTCCTTTCCTGGCTAATGTGATCAGCTTTTCGGCAAACGGTTTTACTTCCTTGGCTTTCTGAATTGTCGTCGAGATGGTCTCGTGCTCAAACAGCGACGATACCATATTACGACGCATTGCCAGGCGATGCTCACTCGTTCGACTCAGTTGACGTCCTGCTATTCGATGACGCATATTTCCTAACCTTTCGGTCAACTCGACTGTGGCCTGAACACTCAGGGACAAACAGGCCGGTAAACCCATAACCTAATACTGTTGTTGTCTATTTCTTAATATACTATTCCACGTCCGCCATACCTGACGACAGACCCATGTCCGCCAGTTTCCGGCGGATTTCTCGCAAACTTGTCTTGCCTAAACTGCGAATCTTCAAAAGGTCCCCCTCGCTCATTTTCACCAATTGTCCAACCGTCTCGATATGATTTGAATCAAGACAATTGTTCGACCTGACAGTCAACTCCAGTGCCTCAATGGGCATTGCCAGCTTGGCGGCCAGTTCCTCATCCACGCTCTCTTCCTCGACCTGTTCGGCAACGACTTCCTCGCCGACCGTCTCCTCGCCGAGTTCGGCATAATGCACAAACGGATTGATGTACTTTCTCAGGATCTTCCCGGCTTCGACCAGCGCCATTTCCGGTGTAACAGTTCCGTCTGTCCATATCTCGATAATCAGCTTATCGTAGTTTGTTCGCTGACCGACCCGCGTATCCTCGGTCTTGTATCTGACGCGGAGAACGGGCGAGTAGATAGCGTCGATTTCAATCCCGCCGATCTCCTGATCGAACCTGTCGGCCTGGGCGATCCTCTCGCCGGCCGGCGAATAGCCTCGTCCGTTATCGAGCAGCATTTCCATCTCAAAACTGACGTCTTCGGTCAGCGTAGCCAGCACAAGATCCGGGTTGGCGATATGTACGGACGCATCACACTCGATCATACCGGCGCTAACAGCACCGGCCTTTTTGGCCGAAACCATCAGCACCTTGGGGCCCTCGCCCTGAAGACGGACCACCAGTTGCTTGACGTTCAGTATGATCTCGGTTATGTCCTCCACCACACCCTTGATCGTCGTGAATTCATGATCGACACCTTTGATTTTTATCGAGGTGACGGCGCTTCCTTCAAGGGACGAAAGCAGAACTCTTCTAAGACTGTTTCCAATCGTCGTTCCAAAGCCCCGCTCAAAGGGCTCAACATAGAACCGCCCGTAAGTATTGCTCGAAACCTCCTCATCGCGCAGCACATTCGTCGGTAATTCCAAACCTCTCCAGGTTATCCTCATACATGGCCTCCCAAATTCGCGGCAAATGTTCTCAGCAGTCGTTGTCTTCGGCCACCTCCGACACCACTGCTCTCTGTTATTTGCCGCCCTTGTTAATCTTTCATCTAAATCGCATCCGGCAGAAATGTTCAAAGCACTTCGCTTACTTCGAACAGAACTCCACCACGAGATTTTCTTCAATCGGCAATTGTACATCATCGCGGGTAGGCAGCCCAACCACCGTCGCCACCGGCTTGTCCGCATCAAGTTGGAGCCAGCCCTGGGCATTGTAGTTCGGATTGCTTGCCAACTGGTCCTTGACAATCTTGCGGCTTCGGTCGGAATCCTTCAGCCCGATCTTGTCTCCGATTTTGATAAGAATGTCAGGAACGTTGACACGCCGACCGTTCACATAAATATGGCCATGCGTGATCAACTGCCTTGCCGCCTTGCGGGAAGGAGCAAAATTAAGCTTGTAGATCACGTTGTCCAGCCGTCTTTCCAGCAACTCAAGCAGAGCCTCGCCGGTATTTCCTTTTCCTCGTTCGGCTTTGTGAAAATAGCTGATGAACTGCTTTTCCATCAGCCCATAAAACCGCTTGACTTTCTGTTTCTCGCGAAGCCGCACGCCATAATCACTGTTCCTGCCGCGTCGCCAGCCGTGCATTCCGGGCGCCATATTTCTCTCACGCTTTTCGACTGCACATTTGGCGGTTTCACAGCGCGTGCCCTTGAGCATCAGCTTCATGCCTTCGCGACGGCAGTGCTTACAAGATGAACCAAGATAACGTCCCATATCAAATCTGTTTCCTATTCTCTATTCGGTTTCAAACTTTACCACACAAACCACACCACACTCCATGCCTTAGACCCTTCTGCGCTTTCGCGGACGGCAGCCGTTGTGCGGAATCGGCGTTACATCTTCAATAGAGGCGATGCGCAACCCTGCCTGCTGGAACGCCGCAACAGCACTTTCCCGACCGCTGCCCGGGCCCTTGACCCTGATCTCCACCTCACGAACGCCGTGCCGCATCGCCAGACGGGCACATTTTTCCGCTGCTCGCTGCGCAGCAAAGGGCGTGCTCTTTCGTGAGCCCTTAAATCCGACCGTTCCACCCGATCCGCGACAAACCGTATCGCCGTTCTGGTCGGTAATCGTAATCAGCGTGTTGTTAAACGTCGCCTTTATATGAACGACCGCCTTGATTACATTTTTTCTGATTTTCCGTTTTTCCCTCTTTGCCATTTAGACACCTGTCCTCGAATATCATCAGCTATATCAAGCCGGGGCAATTATCTCGCTTCCTTGACGCCCTTCTTGCCGGCAACAGTTTTCTTCTTACCCTTCCGCGTCCGGGCATTGCTCTGGGTCTGCTGGCCCCTGACGGGCAGTCCCCTCCTGTGGCGAATGCCCCTGTAACAGGCAATGTCCCTTAGACGCGCAATATTCTGGGAAACCTGTCGGCGGAGTTGCCCCTCGACAATATAGTCCCGGTCAATAATCTGCGTAATCCGACTCACCTCGTCTTCGGTCAAGTCCGCCGCCCGCATCGTTCCTTCGACGCCGGCTTCCTTGAGGATTCTGCCGGCAGTGTAGATGCCTATCCCGTGGATATACGTAAGCGCTATCCAGACCGGTTTCTTGTTTGGAACGTCAATACCAACTATACGCGGCATAACAACTCCTGCAAATTGCCCTGATTTAATATTATTTCAAACATACCCAATCCCTTTGCCGCCCTGGGCGGCTTCGCTATCAGCCCTGCCGCTGCTTGTGGCGCGGATTCGCCGAGCAGATTACGCGGACCACACCCTTGCGGCGAATAATCTTACAATTCTCACAAATGCGTTTTACAGAACTTCTAACCTTCATAATTTCACCGTCTATTCCCGAATATACATTACCAACGGTCAGTTTCTCAAAACGATACGTCCGCGATTCAGATCATAAGGGCTCATCTCGACGGTCACACTGTCGCCCGGCAGGATTCGGATAAAATGCATCCTCATCTTGCCCGAAACATGAGCCAGCACCTGATGGCCGTTCTCAAGCTCTACCTTGAACACGGCGTTCGGGAGCGCGTCGATTACCGTCGCTACCAGCCTAATTGCGTCTTTTTTAACCATGTCTTATTTCAGCAGTCCGTTGCATCCGATATCTCGCGATCTTCTTCGCCGATATCGGCACTGTTCAATTCACACTCACGCCGTCAACACTTCACAACCGCTATTCGTTATGGCAATTGTGTGCTCAAAATGAGCCGAACACTTGCCGTCTTTGGTCACCACAGTCCAGCCGTCCCGAAGCGTCTTGACGGCAACCTTGCCCATATTAACCATCGGCTCCACTGCCAGAACCATTCCTTCTTTAAGAACAATGTCGTTGCTGCGCAACTCCTTGCTCACAAAATTTGGCACTTTCGGATCCTCATGCATTTCGGTGCCTATGCCGTGACCCACAAAATCCCTAACCACCGAAAAACCGGCTTCGGCGGCAGATTTTTCCATCATGCCGGCAACGCGGGTCCATCTTACTCCCGGAGCGGATTCGGCGATGGCAATATCCAGAAGCCGCTTCGTCGCATCCATGAGTTTCTGTTTTTGCGGCGACACGTCGCCCACACCCACGGTTACCGCCGCGTCTCCGCAATAACCGGCCAGCTTCGCTCCGTAATCGACACTGAGAAGGTCGCCATTGCTAACCTTGACTTTCATCGACGGAATCCCGTGAACGACCTGCTCGTTTATCGACGCACAGATCGCTCCGGAAAAAGGTTTTGACGCATAAGGGCTCTCGACACCCTTGAACAAAGCCGTTGCGCCGGCACTTTCGGTTATTTCCTGCGCCAGCCGGTCAAGCTCTCCCGTGCTTATCCCCGGCCTGGCTTCCTCTTGTAATTTTGAAAGAACCTCAGCAACAATCGCCCCGGCTTTACGGAGCAGTTCAATTTCCCTGCTGCTTCTAAGCTTTATAGCCATCTATTCGACCTGACTGCACAACGCTTCAAGTTCGGAGAAAACCGATACGGTTACGTCATCGACCGACTGACCCGCATCAATATTGATAATCGCCTTGCCCGTTGACTCATAATAGCCCACAACCGCGGCGGTCTGCTCGTGATACGTCTTGAGTCTGTTGGCAACGACCTCGGGCTTGTCGTCTTCGCGCTGCATAAGCTTTTCGCCGTCTTTGTCGCATATACCCTCAACCTTTGGCTTGAGGTTGGCAACGTGGTAGACAGCGCCGCACCGGGGACAGCTTCTTCGTCCGGTAAGCCGCCCGGCAATAATTTTATCGTCGACCACAAGATTGACGATGCCCTCAATGCTCTCACCGGCAGCGACCAGGGCCTTGTCGAGTTCTTCGCCCTGCACCACCGTGCGGGGAAAACCATCGAGGACATAACCGCCGGCAGCCTTCTTTATCGCTCCTGTCATCATGTCAATGATCACGTCATCAGGCACTAAGCCGCCCGAATCCATATAGCCTTGCGCCTTTATGCCTAATTCGGTTCCCGCAGCCCTTTCGGCACGAAGAATGTCGCCGCTGGACAGGTGAGCCATCCCGTACTTGGCGACAATCCTCTTGCACTGGGTGCCTTTACCTGCACCGGGCGGACCCAATAAGATCAGCCTCATCTGAATGCTCCTTTAATTCTGCCCGACTCACTGAATCCTTCATAGTTGCGCATTATCAGGTTTGCCTCAATGCGTTGAATAAGATCAAGCGACACACTCACAACAATTAAAAGGCCCGTCCCGCCCAAAAACATCGCCACGCGGTACTCCACACCAAGCATCTGGTTGATGACGCTGGGCACCACGGCGATAAAGGCCAGAAACGACGCACCGTAAAAAGTAATCCGCACCATAACACGCTCCAGGTATTCGGCCGTGCGGTGACCCGGGCGAAGACCGGGGATAAATGAGCCCGCATCCCGAAGACGCTTGGCCATTTCCTTGGGCTGAAACTGAACGGTCGTCCAGAAATAAGCAAACAAAAATATCATAAGAACAAATACCAGATTATACGTAAACGCCTTCGGCCTAAACGCTTGCCCTATCGACGAGATAAAACCACTCCAGACATCCGATTGCCGCACCGCCGGAATATTGCCTAACTGTTGAAAAACAATCGGGGGAAACATCATCAAGCTCGAAGCAAAGATAATCGGCATGACACCACCGTGATTAATCCGCAACGGCAGATAATGTCTCTGACCGCCGTACATGCGTCTGCCACGCATCTGCTTGGCCTGCTGAATAGGAATCCGGCGCTGTCCCTGGGTAATCAGAATGGCGCCTGCAACAACAAAAATAAACGCAGCTATCAGGAAAGCAATCGTCCCGGGACCATAGGTGCCCTCTGACACTCCCACCTTAAAGTCGGTATTCTGCCACACACCATAAATCGTCATCGGCATCCGGGAAACAATACCGGCCATAATAATCAGGCTGATTCCGTTGCCGATACCGTACTCGTCGATCTGTTCGCCAAGCCACATCAAAAACAGCGTCCCGGCCGTCATGCCCAACATGCCCAGTATGATGGCCCGCCTTTCGAATCCCTCATGTGTATAACCGCCCATCATCTTCATCATCATGACCGACTGGATTAAACACAACGGCACCGTCAGGTATCGCGTATACTCCTGTATCTTCTTATGGCCCGTCGCCCCCTCCTGTCTCAGCTTTCGAAGCACCGGAAGGACCTCCCCAAGCAGCATCAGAATAATAGACGCTGAAATATAAGGCATGATGCCGAGCCCGAACAAACTGCTCTTGTCAAGCCGCCCGCCGCTGAACATCTGCAGATACTCGGCAACCTGACCAAGCGGACTTCCCGACTCCCGCTCACCCGCCGCCTTCGTTATCGCGGCCTGGTCGAATCCGGGAATCGGTATATGGAACCCTATCCTGTAGATGCACAAAAGCGCAATGGTAAACAGTACCTTGTTGCGAAGATCCGGAATTTTGAATATGTTAGCTACCGTTCGAAGCATTCGCTGTTTCCCTTTACAGTCCCTGTCATTCAGGCGACGATCTTCACCGTGCCGCCGCAGTTGGATATCTTCTGCTCGGCACTCTTACTGAATTTGTGAGCCGCCACGTCCAGCTTCTTTGTTAACTCGCCGTCACCTAAGATCTTGACCCGGCTGCCGGCGCTGTCGATAAGATTGACCGCTACGAGTTCCTGAACGCTGATCACCGCACCGTCGCTGAAGAACCTCTCGAGCTGCGACACGTTGACGATCTCATAGCGCCTGGCGAAATTATAGTTGTTGAAACCTCGCTTGGGCAGTCTCCTGAACAACGGCATCTGGCCGCCTTCGTAGGTCGGGCGTGCAGAACTGCCCGGGCGGCTTCCACACCCCTTGTGTCCGCGGCCGCAGGTCTTGCCATGCCCGGTTCCTTTGCCTCTGCCCAGACGTTTGCGCTTCTTATAAGCACCGGCAATCGAAGTTATTTCATTGCTCAACATCTTGGATATCACCACCTTTTTGAAAACTTATATCTCTACGCCACGAAGGGCTTCCACCGCTTCTTTATTGCGCAACTTCAATAATCCGTCAAGGACGGCCTTTACAACGTTCTTGGCCGATGTGCTGCCGTTAACCTTCGTCAGAACGTTACGCACGCCGGCATATTCGAGCACGGCGCGGGCGCTTGAACCTGCAATAACACCCGTTCCCGGGCTGGCGGGAACCATTGTTATTTTCGTCGCCCTGCATTTACCAACTATTTTATGCGGCAACGTCCCGTTCACCAGCGATATCCGGTTAAGACTTTTCTTGGCGTCCTTGACCGCTTTTTCAACGGCGGGGGGCACCTCGTTCGCCTTGCCGTAGCCGATACCTACGGTATTGTTTCGGTCGCCGACGACCACCAACGCCGCAAAGCTGAACCGTCGTCCGCCTTTGACCACCTTGGAGCATCGAAAGACCTTGACCACAGTGTCTTCTAAGACCTGCTCTCCCTGCATCGCCAGTTTAATTGCTTCTTCCGCCAACTTGTATCTCCAATTCCTGTTTATGCCTTCTGCATCGAAAGTCCCGTTAAAATACGAGCCCGGCCTTTCGGGCGGCGTCGGCCAACGCCTTGACCCGACCGTGGTAACGATACCGATTCCTGTCAAAACTGACACACTGAATTCCCACGCCCATCGCCTGCTTGGCAATAGCCTTGCCAACCGCATCGGCCGCGGCAATGTTGCCTCCGTTGCCTATGTCGCCACGCAGGCCCTTGGACCGTGTGCTCGCCGACGCTAACGTGACTCCGGCATAATCGTCGATTATCTGCACGTAAATATGTCGACTCGTACGAAATACCGAAAGCCTCGGACGCTCGGGGTTGCCGAATATCTTCTTTCGAGCACGATACTTTCGTCTGATTTTCGCTTTTTTTATTTTAGCTAACCGCATTGTATCTATTCCCAACCTGTGTAACCGACGCTTATTCTACATGCTTGGCGCTCTTGCCGACAGACCGATCTTACCGGCCCGTTATGCGCCGGAAGCAAACGCCTTACCAACCTTTCGCCGAACCACTTCATCGGCATACCGAATGCCCTTGCCCTTGTAAGGCTCGGGAGGACGAACTTTTCGTACATTTGCGGCGAACTGCCCCAACTGCTGCTTGTCCGGGCTCGTCAGAATAAACGACGCCGGCACATCGTTTCCCCGGGTTGCCGGGACTTTGATGTCCACCTTTAACCCTTGGGGAATCTTCATTTCGACCGGATGACAATAGCCCACCTGGAGTACAAGCTTGCCGCCCTGCTCCTTGACATTGTAGCCCGTGCCGAAAATCTGCATCTGACGCTCAAATCCCTTGCTGACGCCGAGAACGAGATTGTTGAGCAACGAACGCATCGTGCCGTGAAGCGCTTTCTTCTCCCTGTCTCCGGCATCGGGGTTGCTGACCAGAATCTGGTTGGCCCCGGTGTCGATCTTCACGTCGATCGCCGGATGACAATCAACCTGCAGGGTTCCCAGGGGACCGGTTGCCTGGACAGCCTTGCCCTTCTGCTCGACTTTGACGCCCTGCGGAATTTCTACGGGTTTTTTTCCTATACGACTCATCAGCTCACCATACAAATCAATTCGCCGCCGATGTTCTCTTTGCGGCAGTTTCTGTCACTCATTATGCCCTTGCTTGTCGAAACAATAGTGATTCCCAAACCACCCAATACATCGGGCAAATCGGCAACGCTACAGTAAACACGTCTTCCGGGCTTGCTCACTCTCTTGATCTCGGTTATCACAAAGTCTCCGTCTTCGGAGTATTTCAACTGGACGCGAATCAGACCCTGCTTGCCGTCGTCAATCTGGTCATAGCCTTTGATATAACCTTCACTTTTCAGCGTTTCGGCTACGCCACGGCATATCTTGGACGCCCGCACCTTGACTTCGGGCTTGCCCGTACGGCCGGCATTACGTATCCTTGTCAACATATCCGCTATCGGATCGCTCAGACTCATCTATTTTGCTCCGCTATTGTAGGCTCACATTCACAATTCAAGCGTTTTATACTGCTCACTATTACCAACTTGCCTTCCGAACACCGGGAATCTTGCCCTCGTTGGCCATCGTCCTGAAACAGATTCGGCAGATCTTAAACTTGCGATACACCGCCCTGCTCCTGCCGCATATCTGGCAGCGAGTATAACCTCTGCTTCGGTATTTTGGCTTTTTTGCGGCCTTGTTTTCCAGCGCCTTGGTCGACATTTACAAACTCCAATTACACGTTTTCAAACACACCCGCTTCTAAAAAAGATGCGGCCAATCCGTCCTCTGTATCATGACTCCTTAAACGGCATACCGCAGAGCCTTAGAAGCTCGCGTCCCTCGTCGTCGGTTCTTGCCGTCGTTACAAACGTAATATTCATACCCTGCGTATTCTCGATCCTGCCCGGATCAATTTCCGGAAAAACACTCTGCTCCTGAAGGCCCATCGAGTAGTCTCCCCTGCCGTCGAAGCTGTTGGGGTTGAGCCCCCGAAAGTCCTTCACCCGCGGAATGGCAAGGTTGATCAGCCGATCCATAAACTCATACATCCGCTCCTTGCGAAGCGTAACCTTCAAACCCGTTTCGGCGCCCTCGCGAACCTTGAAGTTCGACACGCTCTTTTTCGCCGGACAGATCAGCGGCTTTTGACCGGAAATGACAGTCAGATCCTTCAAGGCGCTGTCCAGAAACTTCTTGTCGGCAACGGCCTTGCCGACACCCATGGATATAACCACTTTTTCCATTTTCGGTATGGCCATAACGCTCTTGTAACCGAACTTCTCCTGCATGGCAGGCATTATTTTAGACTTGTATATATCTCTCAAACGCGACATCTGGAAAAACCTTCACATCAAATCATCTGTCTTTTTTTGCTTTCCTTATAACTGCAATGTCGCCGCCGCCGGCGGCCACTTTCTTCTTGACGCCCTTGGCGTCCGTTGTAAAACGCACTCTTGTACCCAGTGAACTCTTCGGGCTCACAGGCAAAACATTACTGATATGGATGGGCCTCTCGATACGAATCCGCCCGCCCTGCGGATTTTGCTGCGACGGACGCACGTGTTTGTAAGCAAGGTTGAGACCTTCGACAAGAACCCGCTGCTTGTCGGGCATCACCTTCATGACCCTGCCCGTTGACCCCTTGTGGTCGCCGGCTATGATTTCAACTGTTTCACCTTTTCTTATATGACTGGCCATAATCAATCTCTTCCAACCTGATGGTTAGCGACTTTGTAACATTTTAGCCACATGTGGCACGGGCATCCTGCCCGTGATTTCCATCCTTCATAACGGACGTACCGTATCTTCACCATGGCTTTGCTTCACATCGCTAAAATGTTACGCAATTTTTAACATTGTCGTCGATTTTCAAACCACCTCGCTGGCAAGCGAAATGATCTTCATATAGTTCTTTTCACGAAGTTCCCGGGCGACGGCGCCGAAGATACGGGTCCCAATGGGATTACCATCCGGGTCGATCATCACCGCAGCATTACTGTCAAACCGCACATAACTGCCGTCCGGCCTGCGAACGGGATATTTCGTGCGGATTATCACACACTTGTGAACCTTCTTGTCGTCGAGTTGACAGTTCGGAAGGTGCTTTTTGATCGCAACGCAAACAATATCGCCAACAGTCGCCGTCGGGCGGGTGCGCTTGCCTTTACGCGCGCCGCCGCGCCCCAGCACCTTGATGCACTGTGCTGTCTTAACGCCGCTGTTGTCGGCTATATTCAACATCGTTTCTTGCTGAATCACCGTGTTCTTCCTTTACTCTATAATTCCCTTTTTCAGAACCTTCACAAGACGCCAGCTCTTGGTCTTGCTGATCGGCCTGCACTCGGCGATCTCGACAACATCGCCGACGCCCGCCATATTCTTCTCATCATGAACACCCAGCCTCGTCCGGCGCTTGATGTACTTGCCGTACATAGGGTGCTTGATCTTGTAATCAATCTGAACCTTAATACTCTTGTCGCCGCTCTTGCTGACGACAACGGCTTGCCTGGTTTTGTGCTGAGTGGTTTCTTCCATATGACTCAGGAACCCTTTAATTCTTGTTGGCGCATTATTGTCTTTACTCGCGCAATATCCCGCTTGACGTTCTTAACAGCATTGGTGTCCTCGAGCTTTTCGGTAACCGCCTGGGCCCGAAGCGAAAACAACCGCTTTACAAGGTCGTCAAGCTTGTCGGTAAGCTCGTCGGCTCTCAATTCTCGTAAATCTGAAACCTTCATCGTCTCTCCACTATGCGAGTGTATGTCTTCGAGTTACAAATCTGCACCGGACCGGCATCTTGTGGGCAACTCTTAACAACGCCACCTTGGCCACTTCTTCCGAAACGCCGCCGATTTCATAAAGAATGGTGCCGGGCTTGACCCGCGCGACCCATCCGGCGATTTCGGCCTTTCCTTTACCCATTCGCTGTTCCAACGGCTTGGCCGTGTACGAGTGGTGAGGGAAAATGCGAATATGCACTTTTCCTTCACGATGCAGAAAATGAGTCGCCGCGATTCGACCGGCTTCAATCTGTCTGCCCGTTATCCAGTGCCTCTCCAGCGCCTGCAGACCGTATTCACCGAACGCCACAAAGTTCGTTCGGTTGGCATTACCCTTCATCTTGCCACGCTGCTGCTTGCGATATTTAACTCTCTTTGGCATCAATGCCATAACACATACCTCTACGAAAAACTGTTATCAGCTCTGTGCTGTCTGTTCACCTTCAGGAGTTGCCGGCGGCTTTGGTGAAGCCGGCGCACTCGACGCCGCGGGCTCTTCGGACTTGGCGGGTGCAGGTGCAGGCTTGGCCGTTGCCGCCGGCGCCGCTCCGCCGCCGCGAGTTGCTCCGCCACGGCTCGCTCCGCCGCCGCGAGTTGCTCCGCCGCGACCTGGTCCGCCGCCGCGAGTCGCTCCACCGCGACCCTGTCCGCCGCCGCCACCGGGCGGGCCGCCCCTGCGCGGACGCTGCTGCCGACGCGCTC
>JAGHBX010000650.1 GCA_021160785.1 Planctomycetota bacterium
GGACGGTCCAGTTCCATGACATAAAACACATACGACAACTTTGGACCTCCCCACAACCGGTCAGTCATACCGTGGGAGCCTTCTATTCGTGTGGGACTAACGAATTTCGCCTTACCGTCAACATAGCCGGCGGCCCCGACGAATCCGCCCAACTGGAGCAACAGCTTCGCTTTGGCTGCTTGGTGGTATTTCAGGCGATAAAAGGCCACGCGATCGGTCGAGGTATACTCCACCTGTATCTTGTAACGATCCAGGAAAAGTCGATGGTAACCTGGTTCGATGGTTTCGGTATCGTGCGAGAAACTCGATTTCCACTCCTTCTCACCAAGATTCGGATTCAGTTTGCCGGTTGTCGGCATGATATTAATGCCCGACATGATCCACGCGTGAATGTTGGCGAAGCCAAGAATTTCGTTACTGTTATAATTATAACCACCGCCACCCTGGTTCTTATTGCGGGTATAGGCCGAGGCGCAAACCATGCCGAATGGCCGGCTGCCTGGAGTACAGAAAAACCAGCGGCCTCGCCCGGTTTCAATTGTCGGATCGACATAAGAAACAAAATCCGTATATTTCTTCGTTCGTTTTGTTTCGGGTTTCGCAAGTGGATCGTAATAAACCTCGACCTCGGACAGGCCGATTTGAGTTCCGATCCCATCCACGGATTCCAGTCTCATCCATGTCGTTTCCCTCGGTTCGAAAACGACCGTTCGTGGTGAACCGTCATTTGGGACGGCGAAGACGTGTTCTTCCGGGCCGTCACTGAACTTCAACACTGCTGCGGCCATATGCTCGGTAAGGGTGGGGCGGTCATAAATAACCACCTTGTTGACCTTTTGGGGTTTCTCCCATTTAAGTTCCAGTTGCGGATACTTGATCCATCCGTACCAGGCATTCGGACTATCACCAATCCATTCGCCGGCGCCGTCCTTGTGCTTCACCCCGTCCACTGCCGCGCGCGGTTCTATCCCGGGTCCGCTGACCGCAGCGAGCGGAGCGAGATTTTCTGCGGAATCCTTCCCGGCGTTTTTCTTAATTTCATTTTTTACTGGAAGCAATTTTATCAGCTTCAAAATCTGCTGCCCCTCTTTAGAAGTCAGATCAATTCCATCTTTCGTGTTTTCATCAATCAGGAGCACACTGAACCTTGAAATTCCGGTCCATTCCAGTTTTTTACGATCTTTGCTCTTAAAATCACTGGTCCTGATAATGACCTCCCGTAGACCTGTCCCTCTAATGCTCTTTACAAAAGAAAAGCTACCCCGTCCGCTTCCGGCTTCCAAAAACCGGCTTTCTGCAGTTAAACGCAGTGCAAGGTCTTTTCCCTGGGGGTCGATGGTAAAGCTAAGATCCTTGTTAAAAAAATCAAAATCCGGGCTCTGAAACTTATATGTTCGAATGGTATTACCCTTGGCGGACCAGTCCTGAAGCCCGTTTTTAAAGTCTTCAAAAACAGTTTGGCTTTTATCAAGCTTTGCCAGAGCCTTTCTATCAACCTGATCGGGCATATGCACCTGTTCAAGTGAATTCAAGGTAAAGGCCGATGCTTCACCCTTCAGAGTGGGTACTTTTTTATCCAGCTTATACCGACAGAGGGCAAACACATAAAGCGGCAGCTGATTGTGAACCGTCAAATCCACTGACCAGGTTTCACCGGACCTATTGGCATCGGCCCGTTTCCAGAAACGTGTTCTGGGATTTGGGTCATAGCTATAGTAAATTTCTGTATTGAGCAGTCTCTTCTGATCTGCCGGGGTTACCGTAAACGTCGCCTTATCACCGTTTGCCGTAAACGTTGATGGAGGGATTATGGGGATATTCTCGTCAACACCTTTCAGGTATTGGTCAAACCACATATTCAAAAGAACCCATTGTTCGGGTCCCGGTCCATGACTTTCGTGCATATTTGCAGTGACCCGCCACAGTTTATGATTGAGCAGCGCCATCGATTGATAGACTCGCTCAAATGCTGCATTAAAATCATTTGATGAGGTAATGAACATAACAGGACACTTAACAAGCGGCCAATAAGAGCTTGCG
This sequence comes from Planctomycetota bacterium, assembly GCA_021160785.1. GTDB lineage: Bacteria > Planctomycetota > Phycisphaerae > Sedimentisphaerales > Anaerohalosphaeraceae > B28-G16. Next base: position 2,041 of record JAGHBX010000650.1, read on the forward strand.
TCTACGGTTTTTATATATAGATCATCCTTACCGTTAGCATCACCACCACCCAGTCCTCCGGGGAAATCGACATATCTGAATCCTGTCCCCCCCACAAAAGGTGCAACAGCTTTCAGCCTCGGGTCAATTGAAGTCAGTGCGGTCACCATCCCCCCCATTGAAAAACCGGCAAACCCAATTTTTTCTGCATCAACTTCGGGTTGCTGTTCAAGAAACGTAATTGCCCTCCTGCCGGCAAGACTCACCAGAAAATAGTTGACGTTCCTGGGGCTTGGAACCGGATCAATAGAATACCTGTCAGGCTTGAGATCGTTTTTCCATTGGTTTCTCAATGCTTTTGGATAAAACTTCGGACCCTGAGTCGCGTCAACCTTGCCCCAATCGGTATTTTCATCGATCCCTTTTTCCATCGGCCTTCCGTTCCAGTTGATATCGACGGTGGCAAAGCCATGTTTGGCAAAATAGATGCCACGCTCCTTTTCCGCCCTTTGTCCTCCTCCGTGGCTCCAGACAAAAGCGGGATTCTTCTTTCCGTTATCGGGGAAACTGTAGAAGGCCGCAATCTGGGAATCGGCGCCCTTGAACGTGCCGACCTTGAAGGTGATATACCTGGTCACAACCCCGCCTTCCTTCCATTCCTTAATCACCTTCACATCCAGACCCTCACTGCGAGGATCATAATCCTTCCAGATATCCTTTGCATTTTGCGGGACTTCACCAGCCTTGTACGGCGTAAACGTCTCCTTTGCAAAGCTATTCAGGCCCAGGCAGACAACCCAAGCCACACACAAAGCTGCAATTCTTTGTTGTCGAGTAGACATAATATGGTCTCCTTCATTTAGGTATAGTTTGTTTTCCCAGTTTGCTCTTCCCTTTCGGTTTGAAGAGTGTCACAATATTCAACCTTGTGAGAAGACTTCAATGTCCCTCACAGAACCGGACTTGTGGATTTCCCACATCCGGCTCTTCAGTAAAACTCACTTCACAGGCGACAGCGTATAAAAGTTGTGCGCAATACGTGGTCTCGGCAGTGGATAGTGTTTCAGATACGCATTGAAACCCTTCCAATAGAACCGCTTACGTTGACTGCGACGGTTCAGCCATTTTCGTGTCAATCGCAGGGTTTTAAGATAAAACCGGTTGAGTGAGCGCATATTGCCGCTGACACCGTAATACTGATAGTGTCCACGAAGTTTGGCTGCCAATGTCGGCCACCATTCCTTGGCCTTCTTGTGATTCCGTATCTTTCTAAGCCAGTCGTTCATCTCTTTGCACTTCTGATGAAATTTCTTCCAGCTCGTTTGACGGCCCACAATGAATTTACCCTTGCGACTTTTGCCGCAGAAATGGGTGAAACCAAGAAAATCAAAGGTATTGGCCTTGCGTCGTTGTCGTCGCGCGTTCTGGCGTTCATATCTGCCAAAACTGAGGGTTCGCGTCTTCTCGGAGTGTAACTCCAATCCGAACTTCGCAAACCTCTCCCGCAGTGCTTGCTCTATGCGTCGGGCGTCGTCGGCATACTGCACCATGCAGATAAAATCATCCGCATAACGCACAAGGTGACACGCTCCTCTGACATGCAGCTTTACTATCTTTTCAAACCACAAATCAAGTACATAGTGCAGGAATATATTGGAAAGTATCGGGCTAAAATTACCGCCCTGCGGCGTACCTTGCTCGGTCGCAACAATTTGGCCTGCTTCAAAGTACCCCGCCTTCAAGAATCTGCGTATCAGCAGAAGAAAGCTTGGATCTTTAATGCAGACTTGCAAAAACTCCATCATCCATTTGTGCGAGACATTATCAAAGTAACCTTTAATGTCCGCCTCAATTACATGGTTGACAGGTTTTGTCATAATCGTCTTGTCCACAGCATTGATTGCCTGATGGCAGCTTCTTGCCGGACGAAAACCATATGAGCAATCTAAGAAATCCGCTTCGTAGATAGCCTCTAATATTCGGCTAATCCCCTTCTGCACTATCTTATCTTCAAGTGCAGGAAGGCCGAGCGGACGCTTTTCATGCTCGTTCTTCGGTATATAAACACGTTTGGCAGGCAACGGCTTATACCGCTTTACCTTCATTCGTGTCACCAAATTGTTAAGGTTCCCGTCCAAATCTTTTCCATATTCCTTCCAACTTACACCATCTATGCCACTTGCCCGGTCCCTGCCGAGACTATAGTAGCATTCCCTCAGAAACCCGGCATTTAGCAAATGCGCTAAACATGTAAACTGATACCGCGGTTCCCTTTGGGCCCGTTCTGATATGAGGGCTAATTTGGCAGGCGTTATGTTTTCCATCTCACTGTATGGCATACGCCACCTCATCCCTCTGCATCTTACTGCTAACCCCTTCGAGTGTCCCTGTTACACAGGACTCGATAGGCATTACCCTATCTACTCCTCTACTATGAGTTAGTCCGACTACCATATCACCATACTTCCGCCTTGCCTCTTCAGCTTGTTGGAAGCTTCTGTTGGGAGCGATATGGTTCTCCCAAGTTCCAATGTGAACAGTTAGTTTACCTGCTACGGACTCAGACCCCGGCACGTCGCATACATACTCACCTTTAACGCATGTAGCGATATTGGCTTCCAAGAAATGAAACCCTTGGCCTCGTGCAATATTAGTAATTTCGGGGCTCAATACCTTCACTTTCGTTGTGGCCGACAAACCGCCTTTCCCTTGGCACCGCATAATTCGTTACCTCCTTACACGCAAAGTTCAGTTCTGGCCTGGTGGTTAACCTTTAGCCAGGCTGGATTGTCCAGCTTGCTCACATCAGCTTTCTTGGCGCTGCTCATTAAATACTTTCCACATTAAAAGTAAAACAGGCATTCGCTGCCTGAAATTTTAACCAACTTCATTGGATGAGAACCTGAAATATAAATCATCTATGCACCAAGATTGACAATAAAATACAGACAAGCGATTATTACAAACATAACCAATGAATTTACAGCGAAGCCGATCGCATCCTCTCGGTTCCACTTTCGTAACTGCCAATTGGAGTTCGGGCCAAACAGTTTGAGATGGTCCATCCGCTGCGGATTCTGATAGGACAACGCTACTGCCTTAAGGTCCTCTTCAGGGGTTGCTGCTACCGGCATAAGCATTTTGGCCGCGACCTGATTGGTCATTAGCTCTTCTTCATCTGAACGACGGGTTGTAAGACTCACTACAAGCAGGACAATGAACGGCAAAAAGATGCGGACCAGAACCCTGATCGTCTCATTTAACGCATAAGGATTATCTTTCAACGAAAAACCCGCCTTGTCCACAAGGACAAGAAAGATATTCAGCATTCCCTTGCCACGGTAGTATTCTGTATTACCTTCTTTGACAAGTTCAACTCCTTTGGTCCAGAAGATCGCTTTACGGGGCTGCTTGTATACTTTGCTCCAGGGCTGGCCAAGTTCGATCATTTCAGGTTTCTCTATTTCAGCTTTTTCAGCGAGCGATAATTGCTCATACTGCAGAATTTCCTCCTGACGCAAAACCGCGTCTTCCGTGGTTGCCTTGGGGTATACTCGCTTGATCACGCGTTCCTCGATGCGTTGTGTGAGATATTCATTAGTTCGAAGTCCTGGGGCAACAATCGGCAACATAATTGGTATAGTAAAAAAGACAACAAGAGAAACAGCTATCTGCGTCCACGCGGCCTTACGATTTGTCTTTTTCCACAGGATACCCATCCACATCGTCGCTGAGAAGATAACTCCAAACTCCCACCATAATTTAAGTACACCAAGCAGACTGCCATTCATCAGGCTAAATATTGCTGCACCGACGACAACCATACCACCGAGGCAGCGTCCGACAACTACATAATGCTTTTCCGATTTGTTCGGAAAAAACAGGCTATAAAGATTATGAGTCATTAATCCTGATGCAGTGATCATCATCATATCGGCCGTACTCATCAAGGCCGCCATCAAAGCAGCTATCATCAAGCCGATCAAACCTAGATTCAGCGGGCCAAGCAGTTCCTTTGAGGCATAACCCCACAGCAGGTCAGGGTCGGTTATCTTATCGGCAAACAACAGTACCGCAAACATAGCAGTTAATCCCCAAAGCACCGTCGTAAACCTTTTTAGGTAAATACCAAAGGTCATCCCGAAGCGAGCGGTGTATTCATCTTTGGCCGAACTGGGAGCAACAAAAGAATTTGCCTGCGCAGAAGCGTTGATCAAAGCCAGTATTGAGATCGCCAGGATATAATACCATGTAAAATCAATACTGTGAGGAGAGCCGAATATCTCAAAAAAAGATGCCGATTTCTGCTCATGGAGAGTCTGGAAGGCACCCATAATACCGCTTGAACCGTACTGCTTATTGATCGCCATGATCGAAAAGGGAATCAGGATCACCGATAGCAGCAGAATAAATAAGCCCTGGATCATATCACTGATAAATGCCGCCTCCAGCCCGCCTGCTATGGCATACAAACACACAATGATAACAATCGAGAATATCAGGACGTATTTATTGATATAAGAGAAATTCTTTTGTGGATTCAGCGATTCGAGCCGGTCCAGTTCCGTTTTTTCATGCATTGCCAGGGTAACATAATTCTTATTGGCTAATTCATCTTTGCGGATGGCCTGCTGATATTCAGCCTGCTCAGATACCGTAAGATCGTCCATTGCTTTGGGCGTCATAGCACTAATCGTCTTTTCGAGCATGATGAAACTCATCGACAACAAAATACACAAACCTACACTAGACCTTAAACAAGCGTACGTGGTAGCGAAGAATTGTTTTTGATTTTCAAAAAGTACTCGAAACACCCCTTTCAGTGCATTACAATGCACTTATAAGAAATCAAAGAATTTACAAAATTCAACGAAA